>PABG01000070.1 GCA_002699185.1 Gammaproteobacteria bacterium
TCAGGTTGCGGCGGAGATTCGTGGCTTCCGTCCGCCCGAGCCCTACAAGGGCAAGGGCGTGAAGTACGCGGACGAGACGATCATCCGCAAGGAAGCCAAGAAGAAATAAGTGTAACGACAGAGGCAAGGCGGCGGTCGGAATCGTCGCTGGTGCAGAGAGGTTATCGAAATGGCAACACTGGACAAGAAGGCAGCGCGGCTGCGTCGTGCACGGCGTGCGCGCGCCAAGATACGCGAACTGGGCGATTACCGCCTGAGCGTTTACCGTACTCCGCGCCATATCTACGCACAGGTCTTTGCCCCCGACGGCGACAAGGTCGTCGCTGCGGCATCGACCCTGGACAAGGCCCTGCGTGCCGAGTTGGCCAAGACCGGCAATGCCACCGCGGCCACCGCCGTCGGCAAGGCGATCGCGGAGAAGGCCAGGGCGGCGGGCGTGACCAGGGTCGCTTTCGACCGTTCCGGTTACAAATATCACGGCCGAGTCAAGGCGCTGGCGGATGCCGCGCGGGAAGCCGGTCTCGAGTTTTAAGGGTGAATCATGGCGAGTGTAGACGCACAAGTACAGGGCGACGGACTGCAGGAAAAACTGATTGCGGTCAACCGCGTGGCCAAGGTGGTCAAGGGCGGCAGGATTTTCGGTTTTTCCGCGCTGACCGTGGTCGGTGACGGCAACGGAAAGGTCGGTTTCGGCACCGGCAAGGCGCGCGAGGTTCCGGTGGCCATCCAGAAGGCCATGGAGAACGCCCGCAAGAACATGAAGTCCTATGCGCTCAACGAGGGCACCCTGTTCTATGCCGCCAAGGGCCGGCATGGCGCGGCCAAGGTGTACATGCAGCCGGCCTCCGACGGTACCGGTATCATCGCCGGTGGCGCCATGCGCGCCGTGCTGGAAGTGGTGGGCGTGCGCAACGTACTGTCCAAGTGCGTCGGCAGCCGCAACCCGATCAACGTCGTGCGCGCGACCCTCAACGCCCTGGACAACATCAGTTCTCCCGAGGAGATCGCGGCCAAGCGCGGCAAGAAACTCGAAGAGATCCGGGGGTAAGTCATGGCGGAGAAAAAGCTCAAGGTCACCCTGGTCCGCAGCGTCGCGGGTCGACTCAGGAAACACAAGGCCTGTGTGGCAGGTCTTGGTCTGCGCCGCATCCGGCATACTGTCGAAGTGCTGGACACGCCGGAGAACCGCGGCATGATCAACAAGGTCTCGTACCTGCTGCAAGTCGAGGAAGCATGACATGCGACTGAATACCATCAAGCCTGCTGCTGGCAGCAAGCCCTCTCCCAAGCGTGTCGGTCGCGGCATCGGCTCGGGCCTGGGTAAGACCTGCGGCCGCGGCCACAAGGGCCAGAAGTCCCGCTCCGGCGGCTACAACAAGGTCGGTTTCGAAGGCGGTCAGATGCCGCTGCAGCGTCGACTGCCCAAGGTCGGTTTCAAGTCCCGCGTCGGCCGGACTCGCGCCGAGGTGCGCCTGGACGAGCTGGCAAAGATCGAGGCCGATGTCATCGATCTGGCCGCGCTCAAGGCAGCCAGTGTGGTCGGCCAGCAGATCGACAAGGCCAAGGTCATCCTGTCGGGTGAGCTGAGCAAGGCCGTGACGCTGAAGGGCGTGGCCGTGACCAAGGGTGCGCGGGCTGCGATAGAGGCGGCTGGCGGCAAGGTAGAGGACTAAGTGGCAGCCCCTGGCGCCACTTTGGCCGGATCGCTGGGCGATATCGGCAAGCTCAGGGAGTTGCGCCAGCGCATCTTCTTCGTGCTCGGTGCCCTGGTGGTCTACCGCCTGGGTGCCCATATCCCGGTGCCCGGGATCGATCCGGTCATCCTGAAGCAGCTGGCCGATCAGCAGAGCGGGACCATCCTGGACATGTTCAACATGTTCTCGGGCGGCGCCCTGATGCGCTTCACCATCTTCGCGCTCGGGATCATGCCCTATATCTCGGCGTCGATCATCATGCAGCTGCTGAGCTACACGGTGCCCGCGCTGGAGAAGATCAAGAAGGAAGGTGAGGCCGGGCGGCGCAAGATCACCCAGTACACGCGTTACGCGACCCTGGCGCTGGCCACGGTGCAGGCCATCGGCATATCGGTCGGCCTGATGAACAGCCAGGAAGGGTTGGTGATCAACCCGGGGCCAGCTTTCGTGATGACCTCGGTGGTGACCCTGGTCACGGGTACCATGTTCCTGATGTGGCTGGGTGAGCAGATCACCGAGCGCGGCATCGGCAACGGGATCTCGATCATCATATTCGCCGGCATCGTGGCCGGCCTGCCGGCCGCCATCGGCGGCACCCTGGAACTGGCGCGCACCGGCGAGATGAACGTGCTGACGATCCTGTTCCTGTTCGTCATGGCGCTGGCGGTCACTGCCTTCGTCGTGTTCGTGGAGCGGGGGCAGCGCCGGATCACGGTCAATTACGCGCGCCGCCAGCAGGGCCGCAAGGTGTATGCCGCGCAGAGCACGCATCTGCCGCTGAAGCTGAACATGGCCGGTGTCATACCGCCCATTTTCGCTTCCAGTATCATTCTGTTCCCGGCCACGCTGGGCAGCTGGTTCGGGCAGAGTGAGGGCATGCGCTGGCTGTCGGATATCGCCTCGACCCTGTCGCCCGGGCAGCCGCTGTATGTGATGCTGTATGCGCTGGCGATCATATTCTTCTGCTTCTTCTATACCGCGCTGGTGTTCAATGCGCGGGAGACGGCGGATAACCTGAAGAAGTCGGGTGCCTTCATCCCGGGCATTCGTCCGGGTGAGCAGACCGCACGCTACATCGATACCGTGATGACCCGGCTGACGCTGGTGGGTGCAGGCTACATCACGCTCGTGTGTCTGCTGCCCGAGTTCCTGATCCTGTACTGGAACGTGCCTTTCTATTTCGGCGGCACGTCCCTGCTGATCATCGTGATCGTGGTGATGGACTTCATGGCGCAGGTCCAGGCGCACCTGATGTCGCACCAGTACGAGGGGCTGATGAAGAAGGCCAACCTCAAGGGGCACGGCCGCAGCGGACTGCTGCGCTAATTTGGATATTCGGCGAATCGTATCGCCAACATTTGATTGGGTGATGTCATGAAAGTCAGAGCATCTGTGAAAAAGATCTGTCGTAACTGCAAGATCATCCGCCGCAACGGTGTGGTGCGTGTGATCTGCTCCGACGCCCGGCACAAGCAGCGCCAGGGCTGAACCGGGGCAGCGACCGGTACTGGAGCCGGGCGCAGACGCGTCCGGCGATTGATTTTTTGTTCATTGCAAGATAGTCTTACGCGTTTCCCGTGACCGGGACGTAAGTACGTGTAGCAGGAGAGGCTGATGGCCCGTATTGCAGGCATAAACATTCCCGTGCAGAAACATGCGGTTATAGCGCTGACCTCGATCTATGGCGTGGGCCGGACACGGGCCAGGCAGATCTGCGACGCCGCCGGCGTCGCCCCCGACCGCAAGATCCGGGATCTTGACGACGGCGAGATCGAGGCCCTGCGCGCCGTGGTCGGAAAATACGTCGTCGAGGGCGATCTCCGCCGTGAAATTTCCATGAACATCAAGCGCTTGATGGACCTCGGCTGCTATCGTGGCCTGCGCCATCGGCGCGGGTTGCCGCTGCGTGGTCAGCGCACCCGGACCAATGCCCGTACCCGCAAGGGTCCGCGCCGTCCGATTCGTCGTTAATATCAGTTAGTTACTGAATTCCAGGGTTAAATACAGCTATGGCTAAACCGGCAGCACGCCCCCGTAAGAAGGTGAAGAAGAATGTGGTCGACGGCGTCGCCCACATCCAGGCTTCGTTCAACAACACCATCGTGACCATCTCAGACCGCCAGGGTAATGCCCTGTGCTGGGCCACGGCCGGGGGTTCCGGCTTCCGCGGCTCGCGCAAGAGCACCCCCTTCGCCGCCCAGGTGGCGGCCGAGCGCGCCGGCAAGGTGGCCCTGGAGTACGGGATGAAGAATCTGGACGTCATGGTCAAGGGCCCGGGCCCGGGGCGTGATTCCGCCGTGCGTGCCCTGCACGGGATAGGTTTCAAGATCACCAATATTCAGGACGTGACGCCGATTCCGCACAACGGTTGCCGTCCGCCCAAGAAACGTCGCGTCTGAGCGGGGAGTCGACATGGCCAAGTACGTAGGATCCAAATGCCGCCAGTGCCGCCGCGAGGGCACCAAGTTGTTCCTCAAGGGCGAGAAGTGCTACACCAGCAAGTGCCCGGTGGAGAACCGTCCGTTCCCGCCCGGCCAGCACGGCCAGCGCCGCACCCGCATGTCCGATTACGCGCTGCAGCTGCGTGAGAAGCAGAAGCTGCGCCGCACCTACGGCGTGCTGGAGAAGCAGTTCCGCAGCTACTACAAGGAGGCCGCACGCCGTAAGGGTTCGACCGGCGACAACCTGCTGCAGCTGCTCGAATCGCGCCTGGACAATATCGTCTATCGCATGGGCTTTGCCGCTTCACGCAGCGAGGCACGTCAGCTGGTGCGCCACAACGGCATCACCGTCAATGGACGCAAGATGAACATCCCCTCCGCCCAGATCAGCCCCAGCGACGTGATCGGGCTGTCGGAGAAGGCGCGCGGACAGTCCCGGGTGCAGGCCGCGATCGAGCTGGCACAGCAGCGTGGATTTGCCGACTGGATCGATGTTGATCCCAAGAAGATGGAAGGCGTGTTCAAGGCCGCACCGGAACGCGGCGAACTGCCGTCGGATATCCAGGAACAGCTGGTCGTCGAGCTGTACTCCAAGTAATCCATAGGAGAGAGGAAATTCCATGCAGGGCAGTGTTACTGAATTCCTGAAACCCCGCATCGTTGACATACAGCAGGTCAACGATCTTCGCGCCAAGGTCACGATCGAGCCGCTCGAGCGTGGTTTTGGACATACACTGGGTAACGCCCTGCGTCGTATCCTGTTGTCCTCCATGCCGGGTGCTGCTGTCACCCAGGTCGAGATCGACGGCGTGCTGCATGAGTACTCCACCATGGAGGGCGTGCAGGAAGACGTGATCGATATCATGTTGAACCTGAAGAACCTGGCCATCCGTCTGCACAACCGCGACGAGGCCAGCCTGAGCCTGAAGAAGAAGGGCCCGGGACCGGTGACGGCCGGCGACATCACGCTGGATCACGATGTCGAGATCGTCAACCCGGATTATGTCATTGCCCACCTGACCCAGTCCGGTGAGTTGAACATGATGCTGAAGGTCAGCAAGGGCCGCGGCTACGTGCCCGCCAATGCTCGCATGGGTGTGGACGAGGATCGCCCGATCGGCAATCTGCAGCTGGATGCCAGCTTCAGTCCGGTCAACAAGGTCAGCTATACCGTCGACAGCGCGCGCGTAGAGCAGCGCACCGACCTGGACAAGCTGATCATCGACATCGAGACCAACGGCACCATCGATCCGGAAGAGGCCATTCGCCGCGCCGCGACCATCCTCCAGGATCAGCTGTCGGTGTTCGTGGACCTGCAGGGCAAGGAAGAGGAACAGAAGGAGTCGGTCGCGCCCGACATCGATCCGATCCTGCTGCGCCCGGTCGACGATCTGGAGCTGACCGTGCGCTCGGCCAACTGCCTGAAGGCCGAGAGCATCTACTACATCGGCGATCTGATCCAGAAGACCGAGGTGGAGCTGCTCAAGGCGCCGAACCTGGGCAAGAAGTCGCTCACCGAGATCAAGGATGTGCTGGCTTCCCATGGCCTGTCCCTGGGCATGCGCCTGGACAACTGGCCGCCGCCGGGGCTGCGGGACAAGGATCGCGCGACCGCCTGACGCGGTGCCGATTGTATTATTGACCGGGCGCGGACTGCCGCGCCTGTATTTTCGGGATCTGAGGTAACGACCAATGCGACATCGCAAGAGTGGACGCCAGTTAAACCGCAACAGTTCGCATCGCAAGGCCATGTTCCGCAACATGGCGGCATCGCTGCTGCGCCATGAAGTCATCACCACCACCCTGCCCAAGGCCAAGGAACTGCGCCGGGTGGCCGAGCCGCTGATCACCATGGCCAAGAACGACTCGGTGCATCAGCGCCGGCTGGCCTTCTCCCGCCTGCGTGACCGCGAGGTGGTGACCAAGCTGTTCGACGAACTGGGTCCGCGCTACCAGGCCCGTCCCGGCGGTTACCTGCGCATCCTCAAGATGGGCTACCGTGCCGGTGACTCCGCGCCCATGGCGCTGGTCGAGTTGGTCGATCGTCCCGAGACCGCTGCCGAGGAAGGTGCCGAGGCTGCCGAATAGTCTTGCTGCCTGAGTGCACAGAAAAGCCGGGCCTGTCCCGGCTTTTTTGTGTCCGGAGGAAATACAGGATACAAGAGTGTAGGCCGGGATAAGCGTGGCGTTCCCGGTAGGCCGGGCTGCTGCCGGAAACGGGCCATGCGGCCCTTATTCCGGCCTACGATCTGTATTGTCTTGTCTCCTGCATCCTGCCTCTTGTATCTTGATCCCGTGATCATTCTCTTCACCGACTTCGGCCTGGAAGACCCCTACATCGGTCAGATGCAGGCCGTGCTCCAGCGCGACGCCCCCGGAGTGCCGCAGGTCAACCTGTTCGCCAAGGCGCCGAATTTCGACCCTCATGCCGGTGCCTATCTGCTGGCAGCCTACACTGATGAGTTCCCCGTCGACACCGTGTTTCTGGCCGTGGTGGATCCCGGCGTGGGCGGCGACCGCCGACCCTGTGTGGTCCGGGCTGACGGGCGCTGGTTCATCGGGCCGGACAATGGTCTGTTCAATGTGATCGCCATGCGGGCGCAGGCCCTGGAGTGGTGGGATATCGACTGGCGGCCGGCGCGGCTGTCAGCCAGCTTCCACGGTCGCGACCTGTTCGCCCCGGTGGCGGCTCGCATTGCCCGCGGCGATGCGGTGCCCGGTAGGGAGGTCGCTCCCGAGGCGCGCATCCGGCCCGGCTGGCCGCCGGAGCTGGCGCAGGTGATCTATATCGACCACTACGGCAATGCCATGACCGGTATCCGCGCCGCCAGTCTGGAGGGGGACGTGGAACTCGAGGTGGGCGTTCACCGCCTGCGCCGGGCCGAGACCTTCAGCGCCGTGGCGACGGGCGAGGCCTTCTGGTACGAGAACGCCAATGGCCTGGTCGAGATCGCGGTCAACCAGGGCCATGCCGCCACCCGGCTCGGTCTGAGCCTGGGGGAGCGGGTGCATTTCACTGGGCGGCTGTAGCAAACGTAAGTGGCAGTAACGCAGAGGACGCAAAGGCGCAGAGGCGCAAAGTTGAATATCTCAGCGGGATTTACGTAAATCCCAGGCAGGCCTTCCCGTCATTCCGGCGCAGGCCGGAATCCATCAACCAGGCAGACTGTAGGCCGGAATAAGGGCCGTCTGGCCCGTTTCCGGCAACGGCTGGATGTGCCGGGAACGCTGCGCTTATCCCGGCCTACGTTCTGCAACCCCGTAGTCAGGCGGTAATCAGTCGGAGATTGCCACGGCGCTCTGCGACTCGCAATGACAGAGTTTTATTTGCGTTTATTTGTGTTCATTCGCGGCTAACAATCGTTGTTTCAAAAATCCGTGTTCATCCGTATTCATCCGTGGCCATATCCCGCCGCCCGGAAACACCCTCCAGCAACGGCCGCAGGAATCGTCCCGTGTGCGAGCCCGCATGCGCCGCCACCGTCTCCGGTGTGCCCTCCACGATGAGCCGGCCGCCCTTGTCGCCGCCTTCCGGGCCCAGGTCGATGACCCAGTCGGCGGTCTTGATCACATCCAGGTTGTGTTCGATGACGATCACGGTGTTGCCGTGGTCGCGCAGCCGGTGCAGCACGGCCAGCAGCTGCTCGATGTCATAGAAATGCAGGCCGGTGGTGGGTTCGTCCAGGATGTAGAGCGTCTTGCCGGTGTCGCGCTTGGACAGCTCCCGCGCCAGCTTCACCCGCTGGGCCTCGCCGCCGGAGAGGGTGGTGGCGTTCTGGCCGAGTTTTATATACGACAGGCCCACGTCCATCAGGGTCTGCAGCTTGCGTTTGAGCGCCGGTACGGCGCTGAAGAATGACAGCGCATCCTCCACGGTCAGCTCCAGCACCTCGTGGATGGTCCTGCCCTTGTAGCGTATCTCCAGGGTCTCGCGGTTGTAGCGCTTGCCGTGACAGACGTCGCAGGGCACATAGATGTCGGGCAGGAAGTGCATCTCCACCTTGATCACGCCGTCGCCCTGGCAGGCCTCGCAGCGCCCGCCCTTGACGTTGAAGCTGAAGCGCCCGCTCTTGTAGCCGCGCGAACGCGCCTCCTGGGTGCCGGCGAACAGTTCCCGGATGGGCGTGAACAGCCCGGTGTAGGTGGCCGGGTTGGAGCGCGGCGTGCGGCCGATCGGGCTCTGGTCGATGTCGACCACCTTGTCGAAATGCTCCAGACCCTCGATGGCGCGGTGCGGCGCCGGACTGGTGGCGGCCTTGTTCAGTTCGCGCGCGGCGAAGGGGAAGAGGGTGTCGTTGATGAGCGTTGACTTGCCCGAGCCGGATACGCCGGTGATGCAGGTCATCAGCCCCACCGGGATGTCGATGTCCACGCCCTTGAGGTTGTTGCCGGTCGCACCCAGTACCCGCAGCATGCGCAGTTCGTTCACCGGGGTACGGTGCCCGGGCACCGCGATCCGGCGCGCGCCCGAGAGATACTGGCCGGTGAGCGAATCAGGATTGGCCATGATATCGGCCGGTGTGCCCTGGGCGACGATATGGCCGCCGTGGATGCCGGCGCCGGGGCCCATGTCGAGCACGTGATCGGCGCTCAGGATGGCTTCCTCGTCGTGCTCGACCACGATGACGGTATTGCCCAGGTCGCGCAGGTAGTCCAGCGTGTTGAGCAGCCGCTGGTTGTCGCGCTGGTGCAGGCCGATGGAGGGCTCGTCCAGGATGTACATCACCCCCACCAGGCCGGCGCCGATCTGGCTGGCCAGGCGGATACGCTGGGCCTCGCCGCCGGAGAGGGTGTCGGCGCTGCGCTCCAGTGACAGGTAATCCAGGCCGACGTTGACCAGGAAACTCAGGCGCTGGTTGATCTCCTTGAGGATCTTGACCGCGATCCTGCCGCGCCGGCCCTCGAGCGTGAGCGTCTCGAAGAATTCCAGCGCCCGCCCGACCGGCAGCGCGGTCAGTTCGGGCAGGGTGCGGCCCTCGATATAGACATGCCGGGCCGCGCGGTTCAGGCGCGAGCCGCCGCACTCGGGGCAGGCGCGGGTGCTCAGGTAGCGGGCCAGTTCCTCGCGCACGATGTTGGATTCGGTCTCGCGGTAGCGCCGTTCCATGTTGGGGATGATGCCCTCGAAGGTATGCCGGCGGACGGTGAAGCCCTTGCGTTCGGACAGGTATTCGAAGTCGATCTCCTCGTCCCCCGAACCGTGAAGGATCACCTCGCGCGTGGCCTGAGGCAGTTCCTCGAACGGGGTGTCGATGTCGAAGCCGTAGTGGTCGGCCAGCGAGCTGATGAGCTGGAAGTAGTAGGCGTTGCGCCGGTCCCAGCCGCGCACCGCGCCGCCGGCCAGGCTCAGGTGCGGATGCGCCACGATGCGTTCGGGGTCGAAGAACTGCTTAACGCCCAGGCCGTCGCAGGCCGGACAGGCCCCGGCCGGATTGTTGAAGGAGAACAGCCGCGGTTCCAGTTCGGTGATGGAGTAGCCGCACAACGGGCAGGCGAAGCGGGCCGAGAACAGCAGCGGTTCGCGCTGCGGCTCGTCCATGAAGGCCACCCGCACCTGGCCGTCGGACAGGCGCAGCGCGGTCTCGAAGGACTCGGCCAGCCGCACCTGGATGTCGGCGCGCACCTTGAGCCGGTCGACCACGGCCTCGATGGTGTGCTGGCGCTTGAGGTCGAGCGTCGGGAGCTGGTCCAGTTCGACGGTCTCGCCGTCGATGCGGGCGCGGATGAAGCCCTGGGCGCGCAGGCCCTCCAGTACATGCACATGCTCACCCTTGCGTGCCTGCACCACCGGGGCGAGCAGCATCAGCCGGGTGCCCTCGGGCAGGGACATGACCTGGTCCACCATCTGGCTCACGGTCTGGGCATCCAGGGCGATGCGGTGCTCGGGGCACTCGGGCACGCCCACGCGTGCGTACAACAGCCGCAGGTAGTCATAGATCTCGGTGATGGTGCCGACGGTGGAGCGCGGGTTGTGCGAGGTGGTCTTCTGCTCGATGGAGATGGCCGGCGACAGTCCCTCGATGTGGTCGATGTCGGGCTTTTCCATCATCGACAGGAACTGGCGGGCGTAGGCGGACAGCGATTCCACATAGCGGCGCTGCCCCTCGGCGTAGATGGTGTCGAAGGCCAGCGAGGACTTGCCCGAGCCGGACAGGCCGGTGATGACGATCAGGCGGTCGCGGGGCAGTTCCAGGTCGATGTTGGCCAGGTTGTGAGTGCGGGCGCCGCGTATCCGAATGGTGTCCATGCCGTTTTCCGCCGTAAATCGAACCTGTTACTATACGTCGCTTCCCCGGTCCTCGGCAAAAGGTGATTCGGCGCGTGGCAGACGGCCCCGAGCAGCATGCGAACATGACCCGCGGTGAGCGCCGCGCGGCGGTCTCGCTGGCGGGCATCTTCGCCATGCGCATGCTGGGGTTGTTCATGATCCTGCCGGTGTTCGCCCTCTACGGCGACGACTATACCGGCGCGACCCCGGGGCTGATCGGCCTGGCCATCGGCGCCTACGGTTTCACCCAGGCCCTGCTGCAGATCCCCTTCGGGCTGCTGTCCGACCGCTTCGGGCGCAAGCGCATCATTGCCATCGGGCTGCTGCTGTTCGCCCTGGGCAGCCTGGTGGCCGCGCTGGCCGACAGCATCTGGGGGGTGATCCTGGGCCGCGCCCTGCAGGGCGCGGGCGCGATCGCTGCGGCGGTCATGGCCCTGGCGGCGGATCTGACCCGGGAGGAACACCGCACCAAAGCCATGGCCGTGATCGGCATGAGCATCGGCCTGTCCTTTGCGCTGGCCCTGGTGCTGGGCCCCTGGCTGGGGCACTGGGTCGGCCTGTCGGGGATCTTCTGGCTGACCGCGGTCCTGGCGTTGTCCGGCCTGATCATCCTGCGCTGGTCCGTGCCCAGCCCCGCATTGAGCCGGCCGCACCGCGACGCCCAGCCGGTCCCGGCCCAGTTCCTGGCCGTACTGCGCGACGCCCGCCTGCTGCAGCTCGATTTCGGCATTCTGGCCCTGCACCTGATCCTGACCGCCAGCTTCGTCAGCCTGCCACTGGTGCTGCGCGACCACCTGGGGCTGGCCCCGGACCGCCACGCCTGGCTCTATCTGCCGGTGCTGGTGCTGTCGGTGGCGGTGATGATCCCCTTCATCATCCAGGCCGAGAAGCAGCAGCGCATGAAACCGGTGTTTATTGCCGCCATCGCGATGGTGCTGGCGGGCGAGCTGGCGCTGGTCCAGTGGCAGGGGCAGCTGGCCGGGGTGGCGCTGGCGCTGTTCGTGTTCTACGTGGGCTTCAATATCCTGGAGGCGACCCTGCCGTCGCTGATTTCCAAGACCGCCCCGGCCGACAGCAAGGGCACGGCCATGGGCTTCTATTCCAGTTCCCAGTTCCTCGGCGCCTTCCTGGGCGGGGCCCTGGGCGGCATTCTGCACGGCCGCTTCGGCGCGACCGGCGTCTTCCTGGGCTGCGCCCTGATCGCGCTGGTGTGGCTGGTCGTGGCGGCGGGGATGGAGCGGCCGCGCTACCTGGCCAGCCGGCTGATCGGCGTCGGCCGACTCACGCCGCCGCAGGCCGGGATGCTGGCCCGGGAGCTCGGACAGGTCCCCGGGGTGGTCGAGGCGGTGGTTGTCGCCGAGGATCAGACGGCCTATCTGAAGGTGGATCCACGGGCCCTGGACGAGGCTGCGCTGGAGGCGCTGGTCGCTCGCCCGGCTCCGGCAGGGCGGTGAGCCGGGTACCGCGGGGGGGGATTTGCCGGCGCCGGCGAATCCCCCTATGATGGGCAGCTTGCAGCATCCCTCAGAACAACCCAGCACAGTCAGGAGAAATCGGCATGGCGCGCGGCATCAACAAGGTGATTCTGGTCGGCAACCTGGGCAAGGATCCCGAGGTCCGGTACATGCCCAGCGGTGGAGCCGTGGCCAATGTCACCCTGGCCACCTCGGATCAGTGGAAGGACAAGCAGACCGGCGAGCAGCGCGAGCGCACCGAATGGCACAACGTGGTCTTCTATCAGCGCCTGGCCGAGATCGTCGGCGAGTATCTGAAGAAGGGCTCCCAGGTCTATGTCGAGGGCAGCCTGCGCACCCGCAAGTGGCAGGACAAGAACGGCAATGACCGCTACACCACCGAGATCATCGCCTCCGAGATGCAGATGCTGGGTGGCCGCGGCGGCGGTGGCGGCGGCAGCGCCAATTACAACAGCAATCGGGCGCCGGCGGCGGCCGAGAGCCAGGGTGGCGGTGGTTCAGGTGGCGGTTTCGACGAGGGTTTTGACGACGATATCCCCTTCTGACCTGGTAGGATGGGTGGAGCGAAGCACAACCCATCATAAAGGTGATGGGTTACGGCGCCAGGCGCCTCCCCCCGTCCCGCTTCGGTCTCAGAATCCCGACTCCCGTATCGCCGCCAGTTCCCGGCGCTTTTGCACCAGCAGGGCATCGTAGGCCTGGCTGAGCGCCCGTTCGTAGGCGCAGTCTCCGTCCAGTCCCATGGTCCTCAGGCGGCGCTCCAGCTGGGCGATCTCCAGGCGCAGTTCCTGCGGGCAGGGCCGGTGGAGCGGTGCAGCAGTCGCTTTCATGTCTCATATCTCCAGTCGCGTTTTTTTGCAGCCTAGCCCGCCCATGTGACCGCAGGATGACAGCCTCGCGCAGCCGGGGTGGGATTTTCCTTCCCCCCCGGAAGACCGATCCCGATTCGTCGAATCTCAGGGTTTTCTCGGGCTGAATCCGGCTCAACCTCAATGGCTTTATAAGGTTATATGTATAACCGGCTGATTGTAATGAATAACGCCGGGTCGTATCGTCCTGTTCCCCGATGAGTCCATAAATAATTGAAATTTATTGAGGAATTTCTCGCGTTTTTTCCTGAATTCACTTGACGCCCTCAGCTTCCCTACCTATAGTGTCGAAAAGTGGGAAGAAGTGGTAGAAAGTGGCAAAAAAGGGATAACAGGGGGAATTCTTGGCCAAGTCGGGGGGCAACACCGTCAACCTGGACGCCAAGGGCCGTATGGCCCTGCCAACGCGCTATCGCCAGGAACTGACGGACAGCTGTGAAGGCCGGATGGTGCTGACCATCCACGGCGACGGCTGCCTGCTGCTTTACCCTGCCCCGGAATGGGAGGAGATCGAGCGCAAGCTGATCCGCCTTCCCAACCAGAACCCCGCCATCCGCCGTCTCCAGCGCATGCTGCTCGGCCATGCCACCGAGGTCGAGATGGACAGCCATGGTCGTATCCTCCTGCCACCGCGTTTGCGCGAGTTCGCCAATCTGGACAAGAAGGTAGTGCTTGCCTCGCTGGTCAACAAGTTTGAAATCTGGAACGAAGAGGCCTGGGAGGAGAATCTGCGGCACTGGATCGACGACGGTGGAGCGGAGTCGGTTCCGGAAGCACTCGACAATCTGAGTCTGTAGTGGCTGCGCAAGCTTCTCATCATCCGGTGCTGCTGCAGGAAGTACTGGAGGCGCTGGCCGTACGCGCGGATGGCATCTATGTCGATGCCACCTTCGGCCGGGGCGGGCACGCCGCGGCCATTCTCGAACAGCTGGGTCCCGAAGGCAGGCTCTATGCCATGGACCGGGACCCGGAGGCGATCGCCGCGGCGCGGCGCTTCGAACAGGATCGGCGGTTTCATATCACCAGAGGATCATTCGCCATGCTGGGCGCGATGGCACAGGTAGCGGGGATCGAAGGCAGGGTCAGCGGTGTGCTGCTCGACCTCGGGGTCTCCTCGCCGCAGCTCGACGATGCCCGGCGTGGTTTCAGTTTCCTCGGCGACGGCCCCCTGGACATGCGCATGGATCCGGAGCAGGGCATGAGTGCCGCTGACTGGCTCAACCAGGCCTCCGAGCAGGAGATCGTGCGGGTGTTGCAGGTGTACGGCGAGGAGCGCTTCGCCCGGCGCATTGCCCGTGCGATCCTGGCCGCACGCCAGGCGGCGCCCATCACCCGCACCGGCCGCCTGGCCGAGATCATTGCCGCCGCAGTGCCGAAGCGCGAGCCCGGCCGGCATCCGGCCACCCGCAGTTTTCAGGCCATCCGCATCCATGTGAACCGCGAACTGGAAGAGTTGGAGCAGGTCCTGCCGCAGGCGGTGGATCTGCTCGCCCCGGGCGGTCGGTTGGCGGTGATCAGTTTTCACTCCCTGGAGGACCGCCTGGTCAAGCGCTTCATGCGCAGGGAGTGCAAGGGCGAGGAACTGCCGCTGGATCTGCCGGTGACAGGCACGGCCCAGGGGCGCCTGCGTCTGGTCGGCAAGGCACGCCATGCCGGTGAGGCGGAGGTCCGGGGCAACCCCCGTGCGCGCAGTGCCGTACTGCGGGTCGCGGAGCGGTTGCAGTGAAGCTGCTGCTCGCACTGCTGCTGGCAGGCGTGATTGCCACCGGCGTCGGCGTGGTCTATGCGCGCCACCAGAGCCGGGCCCTGTTCGTGCAGCTGCAGTCACTGCTGAGCGAGCGGGATGCGTTGAACATCGAATGGGGGCAGCTGCAGCTTGAACAGAGCACCCTGGCCACCCATGGCCGGATCGAGCGGCTGGCCACCGAGCGGCTGGAGATGCATGTGCCGGCCCACGACGAAATCATCCTGGTGAAGCCATGACGACGCCAAGCATTGCAGACAGGCAGCAGTACCGCCATTACCTGGTGCTGGCGGCATTCGGCTTCGGCCTGCTGGTCCTGTTGTGGCGGGTGGTGGACCTGCAGTGGTTCGATCGCGGCTTCCTGCAGGGGCAGGCCGATGCCCGGCACCTGCGCACGGTCTCGCTGCCGGCGCACCGGGGCATGATCACCGACCGCAACGGCGAGCCGCTGGCGGTCAGCACGCCGGTGGATTCGGTCTGGGCCAATCCCCAGGAGCTGGTGCCGGCGCGGGAATACCTGCAGGCGCTGGCCAAGATCCTGGAACTGGATATCGACTACCTGCAGCGGCTGCTGGGCCGGCGGGCCGATCGCGAGTTCGTCTATCTGCGCCGGCATGTGCCGCCGGCCACGGCCGCCCAGGTCAGGGCGCTGGACGCGCCCGGCGTCTATCTGCAGCGCGAGTACCGTCGCTACTACCCGGACGGGGAGGTGGTGGCGCATCTCATCGGCTTTACCGATATCGACGACCGCGGCCAGGAAGGACTGGAGTTGGCCTATGACGACTGGCTCAGCGGCGCCGATGGCGCCAAACGGGTGCTCAAGGACGGCCGCCACCATGTGATTGCCGACGTGGAGTTGATTCGTCCGGCCAGCCCCGGCAGGGATCTGCGTCTGAGCATCGATCGGCGCATTCAATATCAGGCCTATCGTGAATTGAAGAGCGCGGTGCAGCGTCACCGTGCCGGTTCGGGCTCGGTAGTGGTGCTGGATGCCGCCACCGGCGAGGTGCTGGCGATGGTCAACCAGCCTTCGTTCAACCCCAACAACCGTCATGCCATCCAGCCGGGCGCGGTGCGCAACCGGGCCGTGACCGACGTGCTCGAGCCGGGTTCGACCATGAAGCCCTTCACCATCGCCGCCGCCCTGCAGAGCGGACAGTATGATATCGACAGCACGGTGAACACCGCGCCCGGTTATTACCGGGTCGGCAGCAACACAGTACGTGACGAGCATGACAACGGCTGGCTGGATCTGGCCGGCATCATCCGCAAGTCAAGCAATGTCGGCGCCAGCAAGGTCGCCCTTTCGCTCGATCCCAAGCAGCTGTGGCAGGTCTACAGCGGCGCCGGTTTCGGTACCAGCGTCGGCACCGGCTTTCCCGGCGAGGTCTCCGGGGTGCTGGCCAGTTATCACCGCTGGCAGAAGATCGAGCAGGCAACGCTCGCCTTCGGTTACGGCATCTCGGTCACGCCGTTGCAGCTGGCGCGCGCCTACGGCCTGCTGGCCAACGATGGCAGGCTGCTGCCGGTCAGTTTCCTGTATCAGGACGAGCCGCCGCGGGGGCGTTCGGTGCTGGATCCGGCCGTGGTGCGGTCGGTGCGGCGCATGATGGAGGCGGTCGTCAGCAACCAGGGCACCGCGCCGCTGGCCCGGGTGCCCGGCTACCGGGTCGCCGGCAAGACCGGCACGGTGCACAAGGCCACGGCCGGCGGCTATGCCGAGGATCGCTACAATGCCCTGTTCGTCGGCATGGCCCCGGCTTCGGATCCGCGTCTGGTGGTGGCGGTCGTGATCAATGATCCGCGCGGCGAGGACTATTTCGGCGGCAAGGTGGCCGGCCCGGTGTTCTCGCGGGTCATGTCCGGGGCGTTGCGCCTGCTGAATCTGGCGCCGGATGCCGAACCGGTGCCGCGGCAGCCGGCGCCGCTGCTGCGCCAGGCCGCGGCGGGAGGTCCGGCATGATGGCCGCCGAGACGTTGCATCCGGGGCTGTCGCTGTCCGGGCTGCTGGCCGGCCTCGCGCCGGTCGCGCCGGCCCAGGATGTGACCGTGACCGGGCTGGCGCTGGACAGCCGCCGGGTCCGGCCCGGGGACCTGTTCTTCGCCCTGGCCGGCGTGCATCAGCACGGCGTGCGGCATGTGGCCGAGGCCTGCCGCCGCGGGGCCGTGGCTGTGTGCTGGGAGCCCGACGAGGAGATCGACGAGACTGCCCCCGAATTGCAGGACCTGAACCTGCCGGTGGTGGCCGTGCCCGGTCTGGGGACGCAGGTCTCGTTCATTGCCGGCCGTTTCCACGGTCACCCCTCGCGCGACCTCTACGCCGTGGGCGTGACCGGCACCGACGGCAAGACCTCCTGCACCCATTTCATTGCCCAGGCCCTGCACGGCCCGGAGCACGCCTGCGGCCTGATCGGCACCCTCGGCGCCGGCCTGTTCGATGCCCTGGATCCGGCCACCCACACGACGCCCGATCCGGTCAGCCTGCAGGCAATCCTGGCCGGGATGCGTGATCAGGGCGCGCGGGCGGTGGTCATGGAGGTCTCCTCCCACGCCCTGGACCAGGCCCGTGCCGGCGGGGTGCATTTCGATGTGGCCGTGCTGACCCATGTCAGCCGCGATCACCTGGATTATCACGGCAGCGAGGGTGCCTATCGTGACGCCAAGCGGCGGCTGTTCCGCTTCCCCTCGCTGCGCCTGGCCGTGCTCAATGCCGACGACGACCTGGGGCGGGAGTTGCTGGCCGCCGATGCGCTGGAGTGCCCGGTCTGCGCCTACGCGCTGGAGGCGACCGAACTGGCGCGCCGCAGTGAGCGCTTCGTGGTTGCCGAACGCGTCGAGACGGCGCGCACCGGTCTGCAGCTGCGGATCCTCACCCACCAGGGGGCGGTCGAACTGCGCTCCGGTCTGCTCGGCCGGTTCAATGCGGCCAACCTGCTGGCTGCCCTGGCCGTGCTGCTGGATCACGGCCTGTCTCCGGACGAGGCCGCGCAGCGGCTGGCGGGCGTGACCACCGTGCCGGGCCGGATGGAGGCGCTGGGCGGCAGCGCCGGCCGGCCGCTGGTGGTGATCGACTATGCCCATACCCCGCGCGCGCTGGAGCAGGTGCTGCTGGCGCTGCGCGAACACTGTGCCGGACACCTCTGGTGCGTCTTCGGCGCCGGCGGCGAGCGCGACCCGGGCAAGCGGCCCCTGATGGGCGCGGCGGTCGAGCAGCTGGCCGATTTCGTCATGCTGACCACCGACAATCCCCGCCACGAGGACCCGACCCAGATCATCGTGGATATCCTCGGCGGTACCGCCGATCCGGATGCCTGCTACATCCAGCCCGACCGGGCGCGTGCCATTGCGCATGTGCTGGAACTGGCGCGGCCGGACGATGTGGTGCTGATCGCCGGCAAGGGGCACGAGGACTATCAACTCATTGGCGAGCGGCGACTGCATTTCAGTGACCGCGAAGTCGTGCAGGCGTGGTTCCGGTCCGGGGGGCAGTCATGATTGCCATGGCGCTGTCCGAAGCCGCGCAGGCCGTGCGCGGTCGGCTGCAGGGCGCGGATGCGCGCTTCGCCGGCCTGAGCACCGACAGCCGCGGCCTGGAGCGCGGCAACCTGTTCGTGGCGCTGGCGGGCGAACGTTTCGACGGTCACGACTATCTCGATCAGGCCGCGGCCGGCGGTGCTGCGGGCGCACTGGTCAGTACCGCGGTGACGGACCTGCTGCCCTGCATCCGGGTGACCGATACCCGGCTGGCGCTGGGTGGCCTGGCCGCGGCCTGGCGCGCGCGTTTCGATATCCCGCTGGTGGCGGTCACCGGCAGCAATGGCAAGACCACGGTCAAGGAGATGCTGGCCGCCATCCTGGGCATGGAGCACCAGGTGCTGGCCACCCGCGGCAACCTGAACAACGACATCGGCGTGCCCCTGACCCTGGGTCGGCTGGGCGCCGTGCATACGGCCGCTGTGATCGAGATGGGCGCCAACCATCCGGGCGAGATCGCTTACCTCACCGGTCTGGCCCGGCCGACGGTTGCGCTTATCACCAATGCCGGACCCGCCCACCTGGAGGGATTCGGCAGCCTGGAAGGCGTGGCGCGGGCCAAGGCCGAGATCTATGACGGGCTGGGTCCCGATGGCCTGGCCGTGGTCAACCGCGACGATGCCTTCGCCGACTACTGGCTGACGCGCCTGCAGGGCCGGCGGATCATGACCTTCGGGCTGGAGATGCAAGCCGATGTCAGCGCCGAAGTGTCGCCGCACGAATCGGGCCAGCGGCTGGTTCTGCGCACCCCGGCCGGCAGCATCGAGGTCGAACTGGCACTGCCGGGGCGGCACAACGCCATGAACGCCCTGGCCGCCGTCGCTGCTGCTCTGGGTGCGGGCGCCTCGCTGGCGGCGGTGCAGTCCGGGCTGCAGAGCCTGCGCCCGGTCGGCGGCCGGCTGCAGATACACCGCTGCGCCGATGACATCGGTGTGATCGATGACACCTACAATGCCAATCCCGGTTCGGTGCAGGCCGCCCTGGCAGTGCTCGGGCAGCTGCCCGGCGAACACTGGCTGGTACTGGGCGACATGGGTGAACTGGGCGGCGAGAGCCGTCAGCTGCACCGGGAGATCGGCGCCCGGGCGGCGGCCGCCGGCTGTGATCGGCTGTTCACCCTGGGAGGTGACGCCGCATCCGCCGCCGAGGCCTTCACCGGTCCGGCGGCTCATTACGATGATTTCGAGTCCCTGCAGGCCGCACTCGAGGCGCAGCTGCATCCCGGGGTGCAGGTGCTGGTCAAGGGCTCGCGCAGCATGCGCATGGAACGGGTGGTGCAGGCCCTGCTGGCGCGGCTGCAGCCACGGCCGGGAGGGTGTCGCTGATGCTGCTGTGGCTGGCCGAATTCCTGACCCGGTATCACACCGGGTTCAATGTATTTCAGTACCTGACGCTGCGCGCCATCCTGGGCGTGCTGACCGCGCTGCTGTTCTGCTTCGTCACCGGTCCCTGGATGATCCGGCGCCTGGGCCAGTACCAGATCGGTCAGCAGGTGCGTGACGACGGTCCGCAGTCGCACCTGAGCAAGGCCGGTACGCCGACCATGGGCGGTGCCCTGATCCTGTTCGCCATCAGCTTCGCCACCCTGCTGTGGGCCGATCTCGGCAACCGTTATGTCTGGGTGGTGCTGCTGGGCACGCTCGCCTTCGGCGCCATCGGCTGGGTGGACGACTACAAGAAGCTGGTGCTGAAGAATTCCCGCGGTCTGCCGGCGCGCTGGAAGTACTTCTGGCAGTCGCTGTTCGCGCTGATCATCGCCGCGGTGCTCTATTACACCGCCCAGGCGCCGATCGAGACCCAGTTGATCGTGCCCTTCTTCAAAGGGGTCGCCATCGAGCTGGGGGCGTTGTACTTCGTGCTGGTCTATTTCGTCGTGGTCGGTTCCAGCAACGCCGTGAATCTCACCGACGGGCTGGACGGCCTGGCTATCCTGCCGACGGTGATGATCGCCGGGGCGCTCGCCGTGTTCGCCTACGCCACCGGCAATGTGCGTTTCGCCGAATACCTCGGCATTCCCTACGTGCGCGACGTGGGCGAGATCATCATCTTCGCCGGCGCCATCGTCGGCGCCGGGCTGGGCTTTCTCTGGTACAACGCCTATCCCGCCCAGGTATTCATGGGCGATGTGGGCGCCCTGGCACTGGGTGCCGCGCTGGGCCTGATGGCGGTGCTGGTGCGTCAGGAACTGGTCTACCTGGTCATGGCGGGCGTGTTCGTGATGGAGACCGTCTCCGTCATCCTGCAGGTGGCTTCGTTCAAGCTCACCGGGCGGCGCATCTTCCGCATGGCGCCGCTGCACCACCATTTCGAACTGAAGGGATGGCCCGAGCCGCGCGTGATCGTGCGCTTCTGGATCGTGACCGTGATCCTGGTCCTGATCGGGCTGGCCACGCTGAAGATCCGTTGAGGGGGAAGGGGATGGATTTACGCATACAGATGAAGATCGTGGGCCTGACCTTTCTGTTGATGTCCCTGTTGTGGCTGGTTCTGTGACGCGAACGGGTGATGACGCTGGCGCTGATGACAATGGATGCTGAACGGGTGATGGCAGGTAAGGTACTGGTGGTCGGCTGCGGCCGCACCGGGCTGTCCTGCGCACGTTACCTGGCGCGCCAGGGCCGCCAGGTGGCGGTGACCGACTCCCGGTCCGAACCGCCCTGCCTGCAGGCCATGCACGAGGAGCTGCCGGACGTGGCCCTGTTCCTCGGCGGCTTCGATGCCGACGCCTTTGCCCATGCCGGGCAGATCGTGGTCAGCCCCGGCGTGCCGCTGTCGCATCCACTGATCGCGCAAGCGCGCAGCCGCGGCGTGGAAGTCATCGGCGACATCGAGCTGTTCGCCCGGGCGGCACAGGCGCCGGTGATCGCCATCACCGGTTCCAATGGCAAGAGTACGGTGACCACCCTGGTGCATGAAATGGCGCGCGCCGCCGGTCGCCGGGTGCGGGCCG
The DNA here is from genome assembly GCA_002699185.1 of Gammaproteobacteria bacterium. Lineage (GTDB taxonomy): Bacteria > Pseudomonadota > Gammaproteobacteria > Thiohalobacterales > Thiohalobacteraceae > Thiohalobacter. Next base: position 20,976 of record PABG01000070.1, read on the forward strand.
GCGCCAACCTGGGCACGCCGGCGCTGGACCTGATCGAGGATCCGGAGCCGGACCTGTACGTGCTCGAGTTGTCCAGTTTTCAGCTCGAATCGGTCGACAGTCTCGCACCCGCGGCCGCGGCGGTGCTGAACATCAGCCCCGATCACCTGGACCGCTATTCGGGCCTGGATGCCTATGCCGCCGCCAAGGCCCGGATCTACCGCAACGCCGGCGTGCAGGTGGTGAACCTGGATGACCCGGTGGCCTGCTCCCTGGCCGACGTCAACCGGCCGCGGTTGGGATTCACGCTGGACGTGCCGGGGCCGGATGACTTCGGCCTGCGCGAGCGCGACGGCCGGCTGTGGCTGTGTCGGGGCGGGGAAGGCTGGCTGGCGGCCGACGAATTGAAACTGGTCGGCCGCCACAACCTGGCCAACGCCCTGGCCGCACTGGCGCTGGGCGCGGCCATCGATCTGCCGCGGGCTGCCATGCTGGAGGCGCTGTGCGGCTTCGGCGGTCTGGCGCACCGCACCCAGTGGGTGGGCGGGCGCGACGGCGTGGACTGGTACAACGATTCCAAGGCCACCAATATCGGCGCCACCCTGGCGGCCATCGCCGGCTTCGACCGGCCGCTGGTGCTGATCGCCGGCGGCCAGGGCAAGGGGGCGGACTTCAGTCTGCTGCATCCGGTGTTGTGCCAGCGTGCCCGCGCCGTGGTGCTGCTGGGCGAGGCCGCCGGCGAGATCGAGACCGCGCTGGACGGTTGCGTGCCGGTGCGCCGGGTCGAGTCCATGGAGGCGGCCGTGGCCGCCGCAGCCGAACTGGCGCGGCCGGGCGACGCCGTACTGCTGTCACCGGCCTGTGCCAGCCAGGACATGTTCGTTGACTACCAGGACCGGGGCGAGCGCTTCAGCGCCGCGGTGCGGGAGCGGCTGCAATGAGCGCGCTGCTCGCACGCCTGGGCTGGCTGCACAACGGGCAGGGGCTGCGCTGTCCGCGCCTGGATCCGGGCCTGCTGCTGGTGACCGCGGCACTCATGGGGCTGGGCCTGGTGATGGTGGCCTCGGCCTCCATCACCCCGGCCGACCGGGAGTTGCAGCAGCCCTTCTATTATGTGCTGCGCCAGTCCGCCTACATGGGGGTGGGGCTGCTCGCCGCCGCGGCCGCTTTCGGCATCCGTTTGAGTCTGTGGTCGCGCTTCGGGATGATCGCCCTGTTCCTGGCCCTGGGGCTGCTGGTGCTGGTGCTCATCCCCGGCGTGGGCAAGACGGTCAACGGCAGCACCCGCTGGATCGGGGTCGGGCCGGTCAATCTGCAGGTTTCCGAACCGGCCAAGCTCCTGGTGCTGATCTATCTCGCCAGTTATCTGGTGCGCCGGGCCGAGGAGGTGCGTGAGCAGTTCAGCGGCTTCTTCAAACCCATGCTGATGCTGGGCCTGGTGGCCACGCTGCTGCTGGCTCAGCCGGACTTCGGCGCCATGGTGGTGCTGGTGGTCACGGCCCTGACCATGATGTTCCTGGCCGGAGTGCGGCTGTGGCAGTTCGGTGCCCTGGTGGCCCTGGCCGGCGGGGCGTTCGCCCTGCTGGCGGTGTCCTCGCCCTACCGCATGGCGCGCCTGACCGCCTTCCTCGACCCCTTCGCCGATCCCTTCAACAGCGGCTACCAGCTGACCCAGTCGCTGATCGCCATCGGCCGTGGTGAGTGGTTCGGCGTCGGCCTGGGCGCGAGCGTACAGAAACTGTTCTACCTGCCCGAAGCCCACACCGACTTCCTGTTCGCCATCCTGGCCGAGGAACTGGGCATGTTCGGCGTGCTGCTGGTGCTGGCCGGCTTCGCCTTCCTGGTCTGGCGCGCCTTCGCCATCGCCGCCGTGGCGCAGCGGGCCGACGAACCGTTCGCCGCCTATCTCGCCTATGGCATCGGTACCCTGATCGGCCTGCAGGCCCTGATCAACATGGGCGTGAACATGGGGCTGCTCCCGACCAAGGGCCTGACCCTGCCCCTGATGAGCTACGGCGGCAGCAGTCTGCTGGTGATGTGCGTGGCCATCGGTCTGCTGCTGCGCATCGACTACGAGACCCGCTGTTCGGTGCACAACATCAACAATGACCGCCGCCGGCCGCGCCGGCGCGGCACGGGCCGGGAGCGACGCGCATGACCGCGATGACGGCACAGTCCCCCGTGCTGGTGATGGCCGGCGGTACCGGCGGCCATGTCTACCCGGCGCTGGCGGTGGCCGACGAACTGAGCCGCCGCGAGGTGCCGGTGGTGTGGCTGGGCACGCGCAAGGGGCTGGAAGCCCGGGTGGTGCCCGCGGCCGGTTATCCGGTGGAGTGGATCGAGGTCAGCGGCCTGCGTGGCAAGGGTGTGATCAGGCTGCTGCTGGCGCCGCTGATGCTGGCGCATGCCCTGTACCAGGCCTGGCGGGTGATGCGCCGGGTGCGGCCGCGTGCCGTACTGGGCATGGGCGGCTTTGTCACCGGGCCGGGCGGGGTGATGGCCTGGCTCAATCGCCGGCCCCTGGTCATCCATGAACAGAATTCCGTGGCCGGGCTGACCAACCGACTGCTGGCACCGCTGGCGGCACGGGTGCTGGTGGCCTTCCCCGGGAGCTTCGGCGCAAAGCGGTCGGTGCGGCAGGTGGGCAATCCGGTGCGCGAGGCGATCGCGAACCTGCCGCTGCCGGAGACACGCTTTGCCGCACGCAGCGACGAAGCGGTCCACCTGCTGGTGCTCGGCGGCAGTCTGGGCGCGGCCGCGCTCAACCGCACCGTGCCTGCCGCAATCGCGGAAATGGCTCCGGAGGCGCGGCCGGTGATCCGGCATCAGGCGGGCAGCCGGGATATCGAAGGGGCGCGCCAGGCCTATGCCGAGGCCGGCGTCGAGGCCGAGGTGCAGCCCTTCATCGAGGACATGGCGCGGGCCTATGCCTGGGCCGATCTGGTGATCTGCCGGGCCGGGGCCCTGACCGTGGCCGAACTGGCTGCCGCCGGCGTGGGTGCGATTCTGGTGCCCTATCCGCACGCGGTCGACGATCACCAGACCGGCAATGCGCGCTACCTCAGCGAGGCCGGCGCCGGGGTGCTGGTGCAGCAGGCGGAGCTGAGTGTCGAGCGCCTGCAGACGCTGCTGGCGGAGCTGCTGAACGACCGTCAGCGACTGCTGGCCATGGCGCGTGCCGCGCGCGGCCTGGCCCTGCCGGGAGCCGCGCGCGCAGTGGCCGACAGCTGCCTGGAACTGGCGGCGGGGAGGGCGGCATGATCGATACGCGCAGCCTGAACGCAGGGCAGCCCCAGGGCATGGGCCGGGTGCGACGGGTGCACTTCGTCGGCATCGGCGGCGCCGGCATGAGCGGCATCGCCGAGGTGATGCTCAATCTGGGCTACGAGGTGCAGGGCTCGGACCTGCGCAGCAACCCGGTGACGCAGCGGCTGCAGGCGCTGGGGGCGACCGTCTTCACCGGCCATGATCCGGCGCGGGTGGCCGGGGTGGATGTGCTGGTGGTCTCCAGTGCCGTGACCGAGGCCAATCCCGAGGTGGCGGCGGCGCGTGAGCAGCACATCCCGGTGGTGCCGCGGGCGGAGATGCTGGCCGAACTGATGCGCTTCCGCTACGGCATCGCCGTGGCCGGCACCCACGGCAAGACCACCACCACCAGCCTGGTGGCCAGCCTGTTGGCCGAGGCGGATCTGGATCCCACTTACGTGATAGGCGGCAAGCTCAACAGCGCCGATGGCCATGCCCGACTCGGTACCGGTCGTTATCTGGTGGCCGAAGCGGACGAGTCCGATGCCTCCTTCCTCTATCTGCAGCCGATGATCGGCATCGTGACCAATATCGATGCCGATCACCTGGAGACCTACGGCGGCGATTTCGGCCGGCTGCGCCAGACCTTCGTCGAATTCCTGCATCACCTGCCCTTCTATGGCCTGGCGGTGCTGTGTCTGGACGATGCCGGGGTGCGCGCCATCCTGCCCGAGGTCACCCGTCCGTTCCGTACCTATTCGATCGATTCCACCGAGGCGGATCTGTATACCAGCGGCCTGCAACAGCGTGGCCTGCAGATGCACTTCGAGTTGCACCGCAAGGGGCGCGAGGATGTCCTCCCGGTGGTGCTGAACCTGCCGGGGCGGCACAACGTGCTCAACGCCCTGGCAGCGGTCATGGTGGCCGACGAACTGGGACTGCCGGATGCGGCCATTCAGGCCGGTCTGCGCAATTTCACCGGCATCGCCCGACGCAGTCAGTACCACGGCGAACTGCTCAGCCCCGCCGGGCCGGTGCTGCTGGTCGACGACTACGGCCATCATCCCAGCGAGATCAGCGCCACCCTGACCGCGATCAAGGCCGGCTGGCCCGAGCGGCGGCTGGTGGTGGTGTTCCAGCCCCATCGCTACACCCGCACCCGCGACCTGTTCGAGGACTTTACCCAGGCCCTGTCCCAGGCTGATGTGCTGCTGCTGTGCGAGGTCTATGCCGCCGGCGAGGCACCCATTGCCGGCGCCGACGGCCGGGCCCTGTGCCGCGCGGTGCGCGCCCGCGGCAGGGTCGATCCGGTATTTGTCGAGCAGGTGGAACTCGTGCCCGAGGTGCTGGCCGGGGTGCTGGCGCCGGACGATGTGGTGCTCACCCTGGGGGCGGGGGATATCGGCACGGTGCCGGCGCGTCTGGAAACGCTGTGGCCGGTCGGGGACACGGAGACGGGGAGGTAGGCGGCAATGGGCTACAGGACACATCTGCGGTTGCACATGGGTTGCGGCGAGGCACTCAGGAGCCGTCTGGAGGTGCTGTGTGAACGCCGTCGGGAAGGCGGACAGAACGGCGCGGGGCGTGGCACCAGGAGCCTGACCTCGCGCTATGCACAGCGCAGCCGGAGCGGCCACAAGCATTCATGATGACGGCAAGCACACATAGACCGGAACCGCGCGGCGTGCTGCGTTATGAGGAGCCGATGTCGCGTCATACCACCTGGCGTGTCGGCGGTCCGGCGCGGGTCTGGTATCAGCCGGCCGATCTCGAGGATCTGGCGGCCTTCCTGACCACGCTGCCGGAGGGCGAGGAGATTGTCTGGGTCGGGCTCGGCAGCAACCTGTTGGTGCGCGACGGTGGCATCCCGGGGGTGGTGATCGCACCCTTCAGCGGCCTGAACCGGATGGAGTTGCAGGGCGACGGGCAGGTGCGGGCCGAGGCCGGCGTGAGCTGCGCCAAGCTGGCCCGCTTCTGTGGCCGCAATGGGCTGGCGGGCGGCGAGTTCCTGGCCGGGATCCCCGGCACCGTGGGCGGGGCGCTGGCAATGAATGCCGGGGCCTTCGGCGGCGAGACCTGGGCGCGGGTGGTGGCGGTGGAGACCATCGACCGTCACGGTCGGATCCGGCGACGCGAAGCCGGCGAATACAAGGTGGGCTATCGCAGCGTGCAGGGCCCGGCGGGTGAGTGGTTCGTTGCCGCCCACATGCGCTTCCCGCCGGGCGAGACCGCCGCGGCACAGGAGAATGTCAGGCAGCTGCTGGCCCGGCGCGGCGAGACCCAGCCGACCAGCCAGCCCAGCTGCGGCTCGGTGTTCCGCAATCCGCCGAACGATCACGCGGCGCGTCTGATCGAGGCCTGCGGCCTGAAGGGATACTGCATCGGCGGTGCCTGCGTGTCGGACAAGCACGCCAATTTCATCATCAATGCCGGCGATGCCACGGCGGCCGAGATCGAGCAGCTGATCGGCCATGTGCAGCGCCGGGTGGCGGAACAGTCGGGTGTCGAACTGCAGACCGAGGTGCGCATCATCGGCATCGCGACGACGGAGGACGGTGCATGAATGCGGGGCAGACCGCAGCCGATCCGGCCGCCTTCGGCAGGGTGGCGGTGTTGCTGGGCGGCAACTCGGCCGAGCGCGAGATATCGCTCAGGAGCGGCCGCGCCGTGCATGCCGCCCTGGTCGAGGCAGGGGTGGACGCCCACCAGCTCGATCCGGCCGAACCGGGTGTGCTGCGGCGACTGGAGACGGAAGGCTTCGATCGGGTCTTCATCGCCCTGCATGGCCGCGGCGGCGAGGACGGCGTGATGCAGGGTGCGCTGCAGACCCTCGGGCTGCCCTATACCGGCAGCGGCGTGCTGGGCTCTGCCCTGGGCATGGACAAGATCCGTACCAAGCGGATCTGGCAGTCGGCCGGCATCCCGACGCCGGAGTTCGCCGTGGTCAACGACGCATCCGGCCTGCAGCAGGCGCAGGAACAGTTGACGTTTCCGGTCATCGTCAAACCGGCGCACGAAGGTTCCAGCCTGGGCATGAGCCGGGTCGAGACACCGGCGGACCTGCCCGCGGCCTGGCGTGAGGCCGCGCGGTTCGATCGCGATGTACTGGTCGAACGCTGGATCGAGGGTGACGAGTACACGGCCGCGCTGCTGGGCGGGGAGGCGCTGCCCCTGATCAAGCTGGAGACGCCGCACAGCTTCTATGACTATGCCGCCAAGTACAGCGCCAACGACACCCGTTACCTGTGCCCCTGCGGTCTGCCCGCGGCGCAGGAGGCCGAACTGCAGGCGCAGTCCGGTGCCGCCTTTGCCGCAGTTGCGGCCAGCGGCTGGGGCCGGGTGGATCTGATGCTGGACGGGCAGGGGCGGCCCTGGTTCATCGAGGTCAACACCGTGCCCGGCATGACGGATCACAGCCTGGTACCGATGGCGGCGCGTGAGGCCGGCATCGATTTCACCCGGTTGGTGCTGCGGATACTGCAGACCAGCGAGGACGCGAAGTCATGAGCAGAAGGAAGCCCGGACAGGCAGTCAGGCGCGAAACCGAACAGCCGGCGTCCCGGCGCTGGGTGACGCTGCTCGGCAACGGCCTGGCCGCGGCGGCGCTGGTGCTGGCGCTGACCGGGGGTTATCGGTTGCTCGACTGGCTGCGTGATCCGCATGCCTGGCCGGTGCGTGAGGTGCAGATCGAGGGCGAATTCCGGCATCTGCGTCATGAGCAGATTGCCGCGGCCACCCGGGACATGCTGCGGCATGGCTTTTTCGGGGTCGAGGTCGGTGCCGTGCAGCAGCGCCTGGCTGAACTGCCCTGGGTGGAGGAGGCCGCGGTGCGGCGTATCTGGCCGGACGGAATGCAGCTGCGCATCCGGGAACAGATACCGGTGGCGCGCTGGGGCGAGGATGGACTGCTCAACGCGCGCGGCGAGCTGTTCCAGCCGGACAACGTGGCCGAGTTCGCCGCTCTGCCGCGCCTGGCCGGGCCGATCAGCCTGCGCGAGCGGGTGATCCGGCGTTACATCGAATTCCGTCAGGCGCTGCAGCAGATCGAGCGCCACCCGGTCAGCATCGAGCTGGATGCGCGCCGCGCCTGGCGGGTGGAACTGGACAATGGAATGAGTATCCGGCTCGGTCGGCAGGACGAGGCCCGGCGGATGGCGCTGTTCATCGACGTCTATCCGCGGGTTTTCGCCGCCGCGCCGCAGCCGGCGCGCACTGTGGACATGCGCTACAGCAATGGTTTTGCCGTGCACTGGATGACTGCCGCGACACCGCAACGGCAAGAGGGTTGATATGACGAAAAGGTCGGAAAAGAACATGATCGTGGGACTGGATATCGGCACCTCCAAGGTGGTCGCCATTGTCGGCGAGGTGCTGCCCGAGGGCGGCATCGAGATCATCGGCATCGGCTCGCATCCCTCGCGCGGGATGAAGAAGGGCGTGGTGGTGAACATCGAGTCCACGGTGCATTCCATCCAGCGGGCCATCGAGGAGGCCGAGCTGATGGCCGGCTGCCAGATCCATTCGGTCTATGCCGGCATCGCCGGCAGCCATATCCGCAGCCTGAATTCGCACGGCATCGTGGCCATCCGCGACAAGGAGGTCACGCCGGGCGACGTCGAGCGCGTCATCGATGCCGCGCGAGCGGTGGCCATCCCGGCCGACCAGAAGATCCTGCATATCCTGCCGCAGGAATTCATCATCGATAACCAGGAGGGCATCAAGGAGCCGGTGGGCATGTCCGGCGTGCGCCTGGAGGCCAAGGTGCACCTGGTCACCGGCGCGGTGAGCGCGGCGCAGAACATCATCAAGTGCGTGCGTCGCTGCGGGCTGGAGGTCGACGACATCATCCTCGAGCAGCTGGCCTCGAGCTACTCGGTGCTCACCGAGGACGAGAAGGAACTGGGCGTGTGCCTGGTCGACATCGGCGGCGGCACCACCGACATGGCCGTGTTCACGGAAGGCTCCATCCGGCATACCTCGGTGATCCCGATCGCCGGCGATCAGGTGACCAACGACATCGCCGTGGCCCTGCGCACGCCGACTCAGCATGCCGAGGAGATCAAGATCAAATATGCCTGTGCCCTGACCCAGTTGGCCAGCTCCGACGACACCATCGAGGTGCCCAGCGTCGGCGACCGGCCGGCGCGGCGACTGGCGCGCCATACCCTGGCCGAGGTGGTCGAGCCGCGCTACGAGGAACTGCTCACCCTGGTGCAGTCGGAACTGCGCCGCAGCGGCTTCGAGGATCTGGTCGCCGCCGGCATCGTGCTGACCGGCGGCAGTTCCAAGATGGAAGGCCTGGTGGACCTGGCCGAGGAGGTGTTCCACATGCCGGTGCGCCTGGGTATGCCCCAGTACGTGGCCGGCCTGGCGGATGTCGTGCGCAATCCGATCTACGCCACCGGCGTGGGTCTGCTGCTGTTCGGCAATCAGAATCAGTCCCATCGCAACCTGGATATCCAGGGGCGGGGATTTCGCGGGGTCTGGGACCGGATGAAGAGCTGGTTCCAGGGGAATTTCTAATGCAAGGGGCGAGGCTCCAATCTGTAGGCCGGAATAAGGACCGTATGGCCCGTTTCCGGCAGCGGGTCTGCAAGCCAGTTTTTACGCAGTCACGGGATTCCGGCATGGCCGGTACGAAGTGTCACTTACCATCAAGTGTAATCGAGGAGACGAGCAATGTTTGAACTGATGGATGCATACAGCCAGAACGCTGTAATCAAGGTAATGGGCGTCGGCGGCGGCGGCGGCAATGCGCTGCAGCACATGGTCGAGGCCTGTATCGAGGGTGTGGATTTCATCTGCGCCAACACCGACGCCCAGGCGCTGCAGAACGTCTCGGCGCCAGTCACCCTGCAGCTGGGTTCCAGCATCACCAAGGGACTGGGCGCCGGTGCCAACCCGGAAGTCGGCCGCCAGGCCGCCATGGAGGACCGCGATCGCATCGCCGAGGCCATCGAAGGCTCGGACATGCTGTTCATCACCGCCGGCATGGGCGGCGGCACCGGCACCGGGGCGGCCCCCATCGTGGCCCAGGTGGCACGCGACATGGGCATCCTGACCGTGGCCGTGGTGACCAAGCCGTTCCCGTTCGAGGGGCGCAAGCGCATGGATGTCGCGCAGAAGGGCATGGAGGAACTGGGCCAGTATGTGGACTCGCTCATCACCATCCCCAACGAGAAGCTGCTCTCCGTGCTGGGTAAGAACATGAGCCTGCTGGATGCCTTCAAGGCCGCCAATGACGTGCTGCTGGGCGCGGTGCAGGGGATCGCCGAGCTGATCACCCGGCCGGGTCTGATCAATGTCGACTTCGCCGACGTGCGCACCGTGATGTCCGAGATGGGCATGGCCATGATGGGAACCGGCGTCGGCCGCGGCGAGGACCGCGCCCGCGAGGCCGCCGAGGCCGCCGTCAACAGCCCGCTGCTGGAGGACATCAATCTCCTGGGTGCGGCCGGCATCCTGGTCAATGTCACCGCCGGCATGGATCTGTCCATCGGCGAGTTCGAGGAGGTCGGCAATACGGTCAAGGAGTTCGCCTCCGAGAATGCCACCGTGGTGGTGGGGACCGTGATCGATCCCGAGATGAACGATGAACTGCGGGTGACGGTGGTGGCCACCGGCCTGGGTCGGCCGAACCAGGCCGCGCAGCCGGGTGAGGAGCCGGCGACGGTCAAGCTGGTGGAAAAGAAGACCAACGGCGAACTCGACTACCAGCAGCTGGATCGGCCCACCGTGATCCGCAAGCGGGCCGCCGGCAGCGACTACGGTTCAGCCGCGCAGAACTATGACAACGATCTGGAATATCTTGATATTCCGGCGTTTCTGCGGCGTCAGGCCGACTGAGGCGAACGCGGGGGTCGAAAGACCCCATAGGGTTGGGCCGTGGCGGATGGCGCCGGCCTTGGCTTCGTCTCCTCGAGCCGGGGTTGTCCGTTGCGGCCGTTTATAATGGTGTCCGTGGAGGCGGTGGTTCGGCCCGGTGCGGCGCCGGTCCGACTTGACCAAAGTCACATCCGGTCACAGAGGGGGTGTGTTAGCATCGCTCCGGTTTATTCGCACCGCAGGTGCCGTGATACAGCATTTCAAGGTGGCAGCAGCCCATGATTCGACAGCGTACCCTCAAGAACGTCATCCGGGCCACCGGTGTGGGCCTGCATACAGGCGACAAGGTCTTCCTCACTCTGCGTCCGGCCGCGCCCGATACCGGCATCATGTTCCGCCGCACCGATCTGGAGCCGCCGGTCGAGATCAGGGCCAGTAGCGAGAACGTCGGCGATACCCGCCTGTCGACCTCCCTGGTCAGCGACGGGGTACGCATCTCCACGGTCGAGCATCTGCTGTCGGCCTTCGCCGGACTGGGGATCGACAACGCCTGGGTGGACCTGAGTGCCGCCGAGGTGCCGATCATGGACGGCAGCGCGGGCCCCTTCGTGTTCCTGGTGCAATCGGCCGGGATCGAGGAGCAGAACGCGCCCAAGCGCTTTGTGCGCATCAAGCGCCCGGTGCGGGTCGAGGAGGGCGACAAGTGGGCCAGCCTCGAACCCTTCGACGGCTTCAAGGTGGGGTTCACCATCGAGTTCGATCATCCGGTCTTCCACGGTCATGCCCAGTGCGTGGAGATCGACTTCTCCACCACCTCGTTCGTGCGCGAGGTCAGCCGCGCCCGCACCTTCGGCTTCATGCGCGAGATCGAGCAGCTGCGCGAGCGCCGGCTGGCGCTGGGCGGCAGCCTGGACAACGCCATCGTGGTGGACGACTACCGGGTGCTGAACGAGGACGGACTGCGCTACGAAGACGAGTTCGTCAAGCACAAGATCCTGGACGCGGTCGGTGACCTCTACCTGCTCGGCCACGGCCTGATCGGTGCCTTCCACGGCCACAAGTCCGGCCACGCCCTGAACAACCGCCTGCTGCGGACCCTGCTGGCCGACGCCGAGGCCTGGGAGACGGTCAGTTTCGAGGACGAGGCGGCCGCCGCCCCGGCCGCCTACCTGCGGCCGGTGCCTTCGGTCTGACGGTCTCCGCGCCGTCCCTCATCCATGCACAGGCCCGCGTATGCGGGCCTGCTGCGTTTCAGGGGCTCAGGTCCGATCGCTCCGGCGACTGCGGCCGGCCAGACGCTGCAGGGCCCGAGACAGTTTTTCGTCACCTACGCTGCGGGCCAGGGATGTGATCAGGGCCGCATTTTCGGCAGACAGGCGGGCCGCCGGGCGCGCCGGCGGGGGGCTGGCGGCGGGCTGATTCTGTGGCTGAATTCGCACTTCCAGCTTGGTCACCGTCACGGAATCGTCATCCGCGAACTGCTTGAGCAACTGGGCCGACAGGAACCTCAGGCGGGTCGCCCAGGCAGCAGAATCCACTATTATTATCAGTGTGTTATCCCTGATCCGGCCGAGTCTGCAATGGGGCCGCAGGGGGGCGGGGAGGCGTGCCAGCAGCCGTTGTTCCAGGGAGGAATGGGCGGCCAGGGCCTGGCGCAGGGAGGCACCGCCGGCGGTCTCAATACCGCGCAGGTAACGGCCGATAGACTGGATGTTGGCAGCTTTCACAGGCGGACTGGCATCGAATTTGTAAACAGGTCTCAAAAACCGTTAGAGTAGCGCACGCGCATGAACATCATTCTCTTCACCAATCTACACGGACGTCCCGGCAGTCTCAATCTGAGTCGACCCCGGATCTATGTCCCGCTGCTCAGCCTGGGGCTGTTCCTGGCGGCGAGCCTGTTTTATCTGGGGTTTCAGCTGGGACAGGTCCAGGAAGCGCCCGGGCTGGCCGCCGGGCCGCAGTTGCGGCTGGAAGTGGCCGAACAGCAGCGCGCCGTGGCACAGGTCCGGCAGGAATCGCAGGCGCATCTGGATGCCCTGGCGATGCGCCTGGGCCAGTTGCAGGGCCAGGTCCTGCGTCTGGAGGGCCTGGGCCAGCGCCTGGTGGAGATGGCCGATATCGACCAGGGCGAGTTCGATTTCGAACAGATTCCCCCCCAGGGCGGTCCCGCCGCCGAGGCCGCCGCCGGCTACGCCGTGCCCGACTTCATCGAGGAGCTGGACAAGTTGTCCCGGGTGCTGGATGACCGCGAACAGCAGCTGCTGGCGCTGGAATCCGTGGTGCGCACCCGGACCCTGAAGCAGCAGGGCGTGCCCACCGGCCGCCCGGTGACCAGCGGCTGGATGTCGTCCGCCTACGGCAAGCGTACCGATCCCTTCACCGGGAAGCAGGCCTGGCACGACGGCGTGGATTTCGCCGGCAAGGCCGGGACCGAGGTGGTGGCGGTGGCGGCCGGGGTGGTGACCTGGTCCGGCAGCCGCTACGGCTACGGCAACCTGGTCGAAATCAATCACGGCAATGGCTACGTGACCCGCTACGGTCACAACCGTGACCTGGTGGTCGAAGTGGGACAGCACGTCAGGCCCGGCCAGGTGATCGCCAGGATGGGCTCCAGCGGCCGTTCCACCGGCCCGCATGTCCACTTCGAAGTGCTCAAGCACGGCAAGTCGGTCGATCCGGCCCGTTTCGTCTGGGCCAAGCGGTCGTGATGCTCCAGTGAGGAGTGAGGGGGTGAGGAGTGAGGAGTAGAAGCTCGCTTCCGGTTTTCCCTCACTCCTCACTCCTCACTCCTCACTCCTCACTCCGTCCCCCCTGACCTTTCCCCCGACATGCGGTATCATGGCCCATTCTGCCCGGAACCGGATCCATTGAAAGTACCTACATGGCCAGCAATCTGATCAAGAAGATTTTCGGCAGCCGCAATGACCGCATGGTCAAACGCATGTCCAAGGTGGTTGCCCGCATCAATGCCCTCGAGGACGAAATTCAGGCCCTGTCCGATGAGCAGCTCGGCGCCAAGACCGGCGAGTTCCGGCAGCGGCTGGAGGCGGGAGAGAAGCTCGACGATCTGCTGCCCGAGGCCTTCGCCGTGGTGCGCGAGGCCGGCCGGCGGGTGCTGGAGATGCGCCACTTCGACGTCCAGCTGATCGGCGGCATGGTGCTGCACCAGGGCAAGATCGCCGAGATGCGCACCGGCGAGGGCAAGACCCTGGTCGCCACCCTGGCCGCCTATCTCAACGCCCTGCCGGGCAAGGGCGTGCACGTGGTCACGGTCAATGACTACCTGGCCCGGCGCGACGCTCAGTGGATGGGCCGGCTCTACGCCTTCCTCGGCATGAGCACCGGCGTGGTGGTGCCGGGTCTGTCGCAGGAGGACAAGCGCGCCGCCTATGCCAGCGACATCGTCTACGGCACCAACAACGAGTTCGGCTTCGATTACCTGCGCGACAACATGGCCTTCCGCCAGGAAGACCGCATGCAGCGCGAACTCAACTTCGCCATTGTCGACGAGGTCGACTCCATCCTCATCGACGAGGCGCGCACACCGCTGATCATATCCGGGCCGACCAACGACAACACCGACCTCTATGTGACGATCAACAAGCTGATCCCGCAGCTGGTCCGGCAGGAGGACGAGGAAGGCGAGGGCGATTACAGCGTCGACGAGAAGAACAAGCAGGTGCACCTGAGCGAGACCGGACACCAGCACGTCGAGGAACTGCTGATCGCAGAGGGACTGCTCAAGGAGGGCGAAAGCCTCTACGACGCGGCCAACCTCACCCTGATGCACCACCTCAATGCCGGTCTGCGCGCCCACGCCCTGTACCAGCGCGACGTGGACTACATCGTGCGTGACAACGAGATCATCATCGTCGACGAATTCACCGGCCGCACCATGCCGGGCCGGCGCTGGTCCGAGGGCCTGCACCAGGCGGTCGAGGCCAAGGAAGGGGTGCCGATCCAGAACGAGAGCCAGACCTACGCCTCCATCACCTTCCAGAACTATTTCCGCCTCTACGACAAACTCTCCGGCATGACCGGCACCGCCGATACCGAGGCCTTCGAGTTCCAGCAGATCTACGGCCTGGAAGTGGTGGTCATCCCCACCCACCGGCCGATGATCCGCAAGGACATGGGCGATCTGGTGTTTCTGACCACCA
>PABG01000071.1 GCA_002699185.1 Gammaproteobacteria bacterium
CGACCAGGCCGCGCAGCTGCTGCGGCCGCTGGGCTTCGAACCCTGCCCGCCCGGGCCGGTGCTGGAACTGCAGGGCGACCCGAAGCGCAAGCTGGAGGCCGTGCGCGCGCTGCTGGCGCTGCCCGGCGTGACCGATTTCGAGCTCATCCAGCCCGCGCTGGAAGATCTCTATGCCCACTTCAACCGCAGTGGGGAGGCGCAGCCATGCACGCCGTGATCACCGTTGCTGTAAAGGAATACCGCGACGGCCTGCGCAACCGCTGGATCCTGGCCATCACCGTGCTGCTGGCCGCCTTCGCCGTGGGGCTGTCGTATTTCGGTGGCGCCGCCTCGGGGGCGGTGGGCGTGACCAGCCTGTCCACCACCATCGTCAGCCTGGCCAGCCTGGCCATCTTCATCATTCCGCTGGTGGCGCTGATGCTGGCCTACGACACCCTGGTGGGCGAGGAGGAGCAGGGGACCCTGCTGCTGCTGCTGACCTATCCGCTGAGCCGCGGCCAGCTGCTGCTGGGCAAGTTCACCGGCCACGCGGCGATCCTTGCCACCGCCACGGTCATCGGTTTCGGCGCCGCCGGGCTGCTGGTGGCCGGCGCCGCCGGGGAACTCAGCGATGCCGGGGTATGGCGGGCCTTCGGTCTGTTCATCCTGTCGTCCTGGCTGCTGGGCTGCGTGTTCCTGGCGCTGGCGCAGCTGATCAGCGCCTGGGCCGGCGAGAAGTCGGTCGCCGCCGGCGTGGCGTTGCTGGTCTGGTTCTGGTTCGTGCTGATTTTCGATCTGCTGCTGCTGGGGGCGCTGGTCATGGCCGGGGGACAGGAGGGGGGATGGCTGGCCGGGCTGCTGTTGCTCAACCCGACCGATATCTTCCGCCTGGTCAACTTTGTCGGCTTCGAGGCGGCCCGCAGTTATACCGGGCTGACCCATATTGCGGTCGGCCCCTGGTTTCAGCCGGCTGCCCTGCTCGGTCTGCTGCTGGTCTGGATCGTCGTTCCCCTGCTGCTGGCGCAATGGCGCTTTGCCCGCCGCGCCCTGTGAATTCCGCATCCCTCTGGAGAGTCGCCATGCCGTTTCCGCACTTCACAGACTACCAGCCCAACCCGTCATGCCGGCGCAGGCCGGCATCCACCCCCGACGGGAGGCTCAGACATCTTTTCGTGCTGTTGCTTGCAATGCAGTTCCTGCTCGCCGGCTGCGGCGAGGCGCCCGAGGTCGAGCGCAGCCTGGAGCCGGTCGCCATCGAGGCCGCCGACGAGTGCCACGTCTGCGGCATGCTGATCACCCGCTTTCCCGGCCCCAAGGGCGAGGCCTTTGTCCGCCACCGGGAGGCGCCGCTCAAGTTCTGCTCCACCCGCGACCTGTTCGTATGGCTGCGCCAACCCGAGTCCGCCGCCATCGTCGAGGCCGTGTTCGTCCACGACATGACCAGCGCACCCTGGGAGTCGCCCGCCCGCAAGCACCTGATTCCGGCCGAGACCGCCTGGTATGTGGTGGGCGGCGACCAGGGCGGCGCCATGGGGCCGACCCTGGCCAGCTTCGCCTGGCGTGAGGCCGCTGAAGTCTATACCGACTCACACGGCGGTCGGGTGCTGGCCTATGAGGAGATCGACCTCTCGGTGCTGGAGGTGCTGAACAGGCTCGAGCACAATCATCGCCACTGAAACAGCCGGGCAGAAAACATATAGATTAGCCTGACTTCCTGTCAGTTTTTATACAAAATGACTGTAAGCAATTGTCTCTTATGAAATGTATTGTTATCCACATTTCCTGTGGATAAAGTTGTGAATGGTTTGGGAATGAAGAGGGCCGGAGCCCGTGATTGTGACGCTTTTGTTAAATTGGTGATTTTTTAGCCAGCTGTTTTGTTAATATTTAATCAATAACTTAGCTAAATACAGCCCAAGTTGTGTCGGAAAAATGTCAATCCGGATGTAGTGTAGGAATCTCGACAGATTCCTGTGCATAACATGCATGCTCGGGTGCTGACAAGCATTGCTAACCCCTTATTTGATCAGGGTTCCGGAATGAAACATCAGTGAAGAACGGGGCCGGGCGGATTTGCAGGTGCAGGTCGAATGTAAAGCCGGGCGACAGTTGGGTAAATCGCAGACTCAATGCCGCCCTGTTGTCAGGGTGGCGAGGGTGAGGCCCAGGCCGAGCAGGGTCAGGGCGGCGGAGATCACCAGCAGTGCCTCGGCCATGGTGATCCCGAGCGGCAACTCCGGCGTGTAGCCGCAGGAGGTCTGCACCTCGAACAGCCAGGGCATCCATTCATCCAGTGCCAGCCAGGCCGGCAGGCCCAGGTCCATGCCGCAGCCGGCGTCCTCGATGAAGCCCCGCTCAGTGCCCAGCAGCAGCCAGGAGCGCTCCAGCAGGCCCACCCCGATCACCCCCGTGGCCAGATGCCCGGCCACCGGCGCGCGGCGCAGAATCAGCATCAGCAACGCCACCAGCCCCAGCGCTGCCAGCCAGATGCGCACCTGGATACACAGCACGCAGGGCCAGTAGTCCAGCCGGTACTGGTAGAACAGCGCCACGCCCTCCAGCAGGAGCACCAGAATGAGCAGCCCCAGCCAGTAGAGGGGATGAGTGCCGATTCGGTTGAGCTTATGCAGCATCAGTCATAACCCGGATCGCGGCCTGTGAGTGGCGGCGCAGCGATCATCTCACAACCGCCACATGTTCCCAAACAGTATTTCATCAACGGGTCCGGAGCGCTGCTCAGGTTCCGGATATCAGAAGCATGCTGGCGGCGGCCAGCATGACCCCGGCCGCGATACGATTGAGCAGGGCGCTCGCGCGACCATTCAGCCACCTGCCGGCACGGCCGGCAGCGAAGGCATAGCCGAGCTTCACCCCGCCCACCGCCAGCACCGTGACCAGTGCAATCGCCGCAACATCCAGCGGCGTGAGTGAATCCAGCTCGATGAAGGCGGGCAGGAATCCCAGATAGAACAACACTGCCTTCTGATCGCCGAGCGTGATCATCAGCCCGGTCATGAAGCTCGACCATGACGAGGCGTCATCCGCAGCACCGCTCACGCTGCCCCGCGCAGTTGACCGCCACAGGGATAGCCCCAGCCACAGCAGATAGCCGGCAGCGAGATACCGGATCAGGAAAAACATCTCCCCCATCGCCCCGACCAGCAGCGCCAGACCGAACAGGGCGAGCAGGATGAACACCAGATCCCCGGCGACCACACCCATGGCCGTCATGGCGCCCTGGACGAACCCGGCAGACACCGCCCGGGTGGAAACCGCCGCCACGCTTACGCTGGGTACCGCTGCAAGAATGGCCATGGCCGCAAACAGGGCGGCGAGATCGCTGGCTGAAACACTCATACCCATGGCTGTAAGGGTACCTGAAATGGCGTTGTCTGTTTCTGGCAGGAGCGGATCTGGCAGGCGGCGGTCACTGGAGATAAAGAAGTACGGGACGTGTTAACAGTTATAAGCCAAGTACGCTCTGTATCCACCAATCGTCGTTCGGTTTGGATAAGATAACAGCATGATCCTCGGCTAGCTTTTCACGAGGCTTTCCATCAACACCGCCGGGAATCTGGTCGATGGGCGTTTCAGAGATAATATAGCCGTCGAGAACAATGTTCTTTTTTGAAAATGCCTTGGTCTTTCCTAGGTCGCGAAATGCTGCCAATGCCTTGACCTTGTCGCTTTCCAATGCGTTCGGGGTTTCATGATGCAGTCCATGCGGTTCCAGTAGCAGTATCCGTTGCTGCTTTGTGCGTTGGCATGTCACCCAAACAATGAAGTCGGGATAGAAGCCGCTGCGCTGATAGAGTCCAATACCGATGCGTGGCAGGTTGCGAAGTATATACAACCGAATATCGGGATAATGTTTATGGTGGGCAGACCACCAGTTGGTTAAGGTCATCAGCAAGGCCGTTTCGCTGGGCTTCAGTGGCGCAGGGCTGACGGAGATGTTGTCATTTATCCCCGTTTCGCTTACCAATGGTTGGTAAAGGTGCTGATCGATATGGAGCCTGGGTAAAGGTGAGCCTCCTGAGGTTTCGAAGTTATTTCGATTTGAAACGATTTCCTGTATCTGTCTCTCAATACCCTGATCATGAATCCGGATTTCATAGGTTGGCTGCAATAGATAACTGCCTGGCGCCTCCTGAGTGGAAAGCTTGGCCGGCGCCAGCATGGCATTCTCAGCCTTGCGCTCCGCGCGTGCCAAGAAACGATCAACGTAAGTGCAGAGGGCCATCTCGGCATCTCGCTGCAGACGCTTACTGTCGGTTAGCGGGTAATCGATGCGTAGCGTGCAGTTCTCCAGGAGCGAAGGAATTACTGCCTTGTCGATAAACAGATTATCGTGGCTGCGCCTTTGCTTGTGGTCGATCAACGCCAGATAGAGCGCCTCATGATCGAGTTTTGAGGCGATCTCCTCCTGGTCAAGCCGATATTCCTGGCCGCTGGCAGCTGCAGTGGAAATTGCCTGAGCGATATCGCGCCCCGTTGCCGTTGATACCTTGGGTCTGCGGTCTATGTAAACTTCAGGGCCGTCGGTGGTCAGCAGCCAGGTTTCCTGTGTGGTTGTGTAACCTGCCTTCGGGTGGGGCACATACAGGCCTTTGGGTAGTGATTTCATCGGTATGGCCGGCGCCTCAATGGTGCGGGCAAAACCCTCGTTCTCCAGGATCGCCCGAAAACGCGCGATGTAGTCACCGTTCCAGCCGAAGATCTCGAGGCGTTCCAGGTCCTCCAGCCAGTCGGGGTGCTCGCCGGGCAGATGGCTGGAACGCTTCAAGCTCATCTCACGCCCCTTCAGGCGTACCCCGCGGCCGAATAGCTGGATGACGAGCGAACCCTCGCCACGCCCCATATTGAGTAAGCCCATGCTCGAGACCCGCCAGGAACTCCAGCCTTCGGTGAACTTTCTTGCGCCAATCAGCAACTTGATGGGCGAATCCACGCGTTCGATGTCCTTGAATAAACCGCCGGTTAACTGATCGTCCTGTACCTCGATCACGTTGTGTTCGTGAAGATATTTTTTTAAAGTCGCTACATCACCGATATTCACAAGCCCGAACCAGACGTTACTGCCAGCCACCTTCAGCCCCAGTTCACCGTCGGCGCCCTTGATGGCCCAGGCCTCCAGCGTTCCCTGTCCGCCGAAGAGCTGCTTGCAGATTTCGTCATACAGGCCGGTAGCCTTGCGCCGCTTCCAGGCCTTCAATCTTTCAGCCAGAAGATCGTTGCCGGCGTTGTCCGTAAACACTGATTTACCGGAGAGCAGACGATCAAGGATCCTGGTTGCCCAGTCGCGATCGGCGAGGAATCGCTTGAGAAAGGCGATTACCGTTGCTACATCGGACTTGCGCTCGCCGCCTGCAGAGTAAACAGCAGAGGCGTTGACTGAGGAGCCGACAAACACCCAGAGCGGGGGCGCCAGGTTGTAAGTGGGTGCTTCATCGGCGTGGTCCAGATAGGTGCGCCATTGACGGTAGAACACAAGCAGACCCGCCAAGAGAAGATCATTGGCGCGGTCCTGGGCGGCCTTGCTGATATTGAGTACCCGGAAGTCCTTGCCGAAGCCATCGCCATAGAACCAGCGGTAGGAGTAGTCGAACAGGATTGCCTTACCGTATTCGGCTACGAGTGATTCTTGTTCGCGCCGGCCGGCGGCCGCGATGGCCTGGGCAAAGGTGGCAGAGTATTCGAGCAGCATACCCTCGGCACTGACCGCCCGTTGGCGGTTCTTCCAGGTCTGCGCTTCAGAGCCGGTGCCCTTGTGGCCCTCGTCCACCAGCACCAGATTACGTCCGCCCAGTTCACCCAGGGGGATGCTCACGCCGTCGCCCGTGGCCCGCTCCACCAGTTTGTGAATCTCAACAATTCTGATGTGATCGGCATAGCGCTGAGGGTCGTCCAGGGCCTCGGACAAGTGCACTGCCGGTATATGACTCTCGATGAACTCGTTCAGATGCTGGGCCGACAGACCAGGACCGGGGGTGATGAGCAGGATATTGTCAAAGGCGGCTTCACTCGCTTGTCCGCCCAGCAGTGCGGAGCGATGGGTGCCGACGCGGAGATAGTGCTGAACCTGGCGGATGTGGGCATGCATGAGCAGCGTCTTGCCGGAGCCGGTGGCCATGAAGAATGCGAGCCGGCGGAGCTCGGCGGCATCGAAGTCCGGAACGCCGGCAAGCGCGGGCTCATCGTGGCGCAGCTGCGTCAACCAGCTGTTCAGGCTCGACAGCAGCGCCGCTGGATCGGCAGTCAGTTCATCCAGCCAGAGTTCAGTGAACAGCAGGGCAAGGTATTGGAAGTACTTGAAGCCGATAACGTCATGCCGGGCCCGGGTCAGCTCGCGTTCCAGTTCCATGACCCGCAGGTCGTAGGCCTCCAGCCGGTTCCAGTCGATGCGCAGGCCGGCCCGATCCAGGTGGCCGAGGAAATGACTGTGCCCGTCGCCACGCGGCCCTTCCGGCGCGGTCTCGATGCCGGTCTTCAGCTCCGTGAAACTGTTGACTCCGAGGCGATTGAGCAGCCAGCGGCTGCGGACCAGGTTGCGTTCCAGCGTCATAGTGCACCCATGGCTCGCGCCAGTTCCAGGTCAAGCGAGCGGATGCCGGGCACAGCGGAGTCGCCATTGATGCGCACCTGGTCAAAACCCTTGATCCTGGGCTGCAGGAATTTGCGCTCGGCCTTGATGTCGAGATCCGCCATGTCGCGCCACAGCACCAGCCAGGCATGGCCGTCCTTGTGTGCATGCACCGCCAGGTATTCCCGCTTGTCAGGTGCCGTCCAGGTTTCGTATTTGACCACATCCAGCCCAAGCAGCAGGTTGGTGGTCTCAATCAGATCGACCGGCCTGGCCTGCGGCCCGTCCTCACCCAGGACTTCCAGGGTGTAATCGAAGGGGTGCTCCAGTTTCTCCACATTGATGAGTGCACGGGTATCGACTGCCTTTTCGAAGAGGTAGTGCAGCTCAGTATCCGATGAGACTTTCCGGGGCCTGGTTTCTTCCCGGCTGATCAGGTTCTGCAGGCTGTCCTCATAGGATTCCAGGCGCAGCACCTTGACCAGCCGCGGCGAGCGCTCCACCCAGTCAGGCAGGGCATCGTTTTCGAACAGGCCCTCGAAGGTCGGTTCCTCTCTGGGTTTACCTTGTTTCCACTCGGGCGCATACAGGGCGCGCGCAGTCCGCTGGAACACCATGGAATCGAAATAGGTGCCCATTTCCACAATCTGGAAGCGCCGCCTAACGCCGTCGTCACGGTTCTGCCGGATAACAGCATGACCGGTGGTACCGCTCCCGGCGAAGAAGTCCAGCACCCAGTCCGTCTGAGTTTTTCCGGTCCCGATTTGCAGCACCCGCCGGATCAGGCTGGTGGGCTTCACGGTGTTCAATACATCTTCCGTGCGCAGGAAATTGATGATGGCCAATAGTTCCTTTTTGGCGTCCTGGGTGTGACCCACGTCCTCGTACTTCCAGAGTGTCTGGGGGACGATGCCTTGCTTGACTTCGGATAGAAATCTTTTGAGTCGAGGCATGTTACTGCCATTCGTGCCCCACCAGATTCGATTGTCGCGATCTAGTTCGAGAAATTTCCCCTCGTCAATCGACCAATATCGTCCTTCTGGAGGAGGGAATGCTTTACCCGACGGACTCGTCACAATATATGAGCCTTCGCTATAGTAATTTCGCGCACTCAAATCACTTGATGTCCAAAGGCCTCTAGAATCATTGTCCGGATTGCTGTACCTGGCATCTGCTTCCTCGCTTCGAGGGAGTAGCTGCGGTGACCAATTGTGCTTATCTGTGGCATGCACCAAAATGTAGTCATGATCTTCGGAGAAATAGCGTGCTGTGTTTTTAGGTGAAAAGTTTTTCTGCCAGATCACAGACGCGATAAAACTGTGTGCACCGTAAGTCTGATCCAGTAGCCGCCGAAGATTGGCTTGCTCGTTGTCGTCGCAACTGACGAATATCGCGCCATCTCCACTCTGAAGGCGGTGTGCCAGCTGCAGGCGATCCTCCATCATGCTCATCCAGCTGGCATGCTGGTAGCGGTCCTTGTAAATGAATTCATCAGAGCCGGTATTGTAGGGTGGGTCGATGTAGATGCATTTCACCTTGCCGGCGTATTTGTGCTGCAACAGGTTCAGTGCCTGCTAGTTCTCGCTGTGGATGAGCAGCCCGTCGGTGGCTTCCTCGAGGTTTTCGAACGGCAGCTGTTCCAGCAGGCGACGTTTGAAGCCGGCATCGAAGTGTCGCGTGTCCAGTACCAGGGTGGGGTGGGTCCTGAGAAACCGCTCGTCCACCCTGGCGGGCGTGGAGAACAGTTCCCGCCATGCCGTTTTCTGTGCCTTGTTCCTGAGAATCTCCGGCCACAGCTTCTCGGGCACATGGCGGATATGCAGCAGCCAGTCGGTCGAGAGCACAAGCTTGGGTTTCTCGAACAGGCGGTTCTGAAGCTGCTCGATGCTGTCGAGAAAATCAATAATGCGTCCGGCGATGTCCCGCACCACGCGCAGCAGGCGCAGGCGGCTGTCCAGGTCGCCGTGCAGGTCATCCAGGTGCAGGATCTGGTCCTTGAGATAGAATTCCAGTTCCCGTTCCAGGAAGGGCTTGAGGTCAGGGTAGATAAAGTAGTCGGCCGAGTGGCGGCGGGCGAAATGGCCTATGCGACGGAGCAGATGGCTGTCCTCGCCATCTTCCGGTGCTTGTGCGAGCTGGGCCTGCAACAACGGCGCGACCTTTTCTGTCTTGCTGAGGATCCTTTTTTCGGCCGCCGCCAATACACTGCGCTGGGCCTTGCTGTTGGTGCCGTGTTGCTCGACCTCCTT
The DNA here is from genome assembly GCA_002699185.1 of Gammaproteobacteria bacterium. Lineage (GTDB taxonomy): Bacteria > Pseudomonadota > Gammaproteobacteria > Thiohalobacterales > Thiohalobacteraceae > Thiohalobacter. The sequence continues at coordinate 8,812 of PABG01000071.1, forward strand.
TTCGGTCGGCAGGCGGTAGTGGAAGGGCACGGTTAGGGTGCGGGTCGTTTCGTCCCAGTCGACGTCCCTGGTCAGGGGGAAGAACCAGCGTCGGTCGCCCTTGGTGTTGTCCTTGGGCAGGTCGGCCTCGGTGAGCTTGAAATGCACGTTGCAGGGGCCTTCCAGGGTATCGATTTTGAAGCGGTAATCCTGGAAGTGCTCGCCGGTCTTGATGTAATGCATGCCGCGGGTCGCCCAGTGGAACATGACCTCTTCCCCCGAATAGGGCACGGCATAGGTATCAGGCCGACGGCTGTAACGGCGCTTGGGGATAAAATCTGCGTCTTCGTAATAACGTGCGAAGAAGGTGTAGAGATGATTGAATACCTCGTCACGCGCGGTTGCAGAGGCTGAGACAGCCTCCAGCGCCTCGCGTGCCTTGAGATATTCCTTGCCCAGCTTGGTCTTGTGATAGGTTTCGGCCAGTTCCCCGCTGGAGGTGATTGCATCGTCGTCGAGCTGCTCGCGGATCTGCTCGGCCAGCTCGTCGAGCTTTTCCTGATGCTGCTCTTTCTGTGCGGAAGCCTCGGTACCGAAGGCGGCCTCCACCTGGGCGGGGAGGGTCTCCCCGATAAAACGGCGAAGCTCTTTCTCCCGTAGACGGAATAAACGGTAGATGCCGGTGTCGAGGTCAGCGAATTCAAACTGGAAGATTTCGCCGAGCAGGCGCTGAAAGCGGGAAAGATTATCCTTCTCGTTGTCTTGATTCATGCTGGGGCAGGTTCCTGTCTGGATTTATATCAGATCAATGCTGTCTTCAAGGTATGACGCAACATTGCTTAACTGGTTCTTTTGCAGGATGGATATGAATTCTTCCGGCGATATCTGTGGGCTGGTCAGGCACGCACGCTGCTGTTTGGCCACCGCCACAACCGTTTGCGGCGAAAGATCGTATAAATAGGCGATGAAGTCATCCGGGTGCTGGGTATAAATATCGAATTCAGCGAGTTTTTCCTCAGGAAAGTCCCGGCCATTGAAGGTGACGATGACTTCGGCCTTGGCCCGGATGGCCGCTGCCAGTACATGGCGGTCATCCGGATCGGGCAGATTCAGGCTTTCAATGAGAGGCTCGTAGCCGTACACCAGGCAGTCCGGTACCGCCCTGTCCATCAACTGTCTTGTCTGCTGCAGTTTCGTTTCCGGAATGTCCTGTCGGTTCTTCTGCAGGTTTCCGATCCACTCTGCGTGGATGTCGTCGGTCCAGCGGGCACGAAAAAGCCCCGTTACGGCCAGTCTCACCAACATGTCTCGTAACGGGGCGGGATAGAGAACACACGCGTCGTAGACGACCGTGAAGTTCGCCATTGTTCAATAACCCATATCCAATTCTTGGCCTTGTCGGGTGAGGGCGTCAAGGGCGTCCATGGATTCCTGTTCCCGTTTTGTCCTGTATTCCATCAGGTCCCTGAAATAGATTTTTCTGCGCACGCCGACTTTGTGGAATGGGATTTCGCCTTCATCCAGCAGCTTGACCAGATAGGGCCGTGAGACATTCAGGACATCCGCGGCCTGCTGGGTGGTCAGCTCGGCATGGATGGGGACAAGCGATATCGCATTCCCCTTGGCCATCTGGTTGAGAATATCCACCAGCAGCCGGATGGCGGAGACGGGCACGGTGATCTCCTGCTCGCCGTCCAACAGGCGCAGTCTGGCCCTTTCCCCCTCCCCGATCAGCGCGGCCAGGAGGCGGCTGCTCTCCGCGGCGAGGGCGGCTTCCTCTTCGTTCGGTGCTTCCAGCATGTGATATTTCTGGGCGGCGCTCATCATTGATCTCCGTCGGTGTCCGTTTCGTTTATTTCGATTATTGGCCTATTCTGGTATTTCTTTAGGCAGATGTACAGGTAAACGGAATAAACAAAATTTCGACTTATCTAAAAATCAATGGGTTATGGTTTTTTGGTTGCCACCGCACCCCTCAATATTGATGCGGCTGCGCCAGCGGAGAGAGGGCCGTCATGCCGGTGTTTGTGAAACTGTCAGGATGGTGGGCCCGGTAGGACTTGAACCTACGACCAAGGGATTCACTGTACCCCGAAGTTTCCCCCGGGAGCGGACTATCTCACCACCCTCGACCGGGTCGTTAGGGTGCGGGACGCTCTTGCCTGTGATTAAGGGCGCTCAAGCCCCCAGGTAGTCTCTGCACCTTCCGGAGGTGTACCCCCGGCTTGGCTCAGGGTTGCCACCGGCCGCGCCGCTGCGGGTTCCCTGAATTCATCCCGTTCATTCCCCGCCTTTCGGCGGGAACGCACCTTTGTGATGAGTCCCCTGCTCTGACCAACTGAGCTACAGGCCCGTCCTTGGGATTCTACCATTATCTGCCGGGCTGGGGCATACTGAGGCATCGGATCTGGCCAGGAAGGCCTGCTTACAACACAGGGGGTGTTGCCATGGGTTCGTGTCAGACATGCGGGGGTGGGCTGCAAGGCCGCCAGCGCAAATTCTGTTCCCGCCGCTGCAAGACTATTCATTTCAATCTCCTGCATCAATCCTATCTGGCCCAACAGAGACGTGGCCGACTTCGCAAGTTGAAGCTGATTGCGCTGAAGGGTGCAAGGTGTCAGCGCTGTGGCTATGGCAGGAACTATGCAGCGCTGGAGTTTCATCATCCGGATCCGGCTGAAAAGGAATTTTCCCTGGATCTCCGGTCGCTATCGAATCGCAAATGGGAGGTGGTGGTTGAAGAGGCGAGGAAGTGTGAGTTGCTGTGTTCCAACTGCCATGCGGAAATCCATAATCCGGAATGCCTGTTAACCTCGATGGGTAGATAAGAATTCAGGCAATAAAAAAGGCGCCACCTTGCGGTGGCGCCTTTGAGAGGTGCGGGCCGAGGGCCGCCGGACCTCAGCTGTTGTTTTCGATTTCGAGGAAGGAGCGCAGCTGCTCCGAGCGGCTCGGGTGGCGCAGCTTGCGCAGGGCCTTGGCCTCGATCTGGCGGATGCGCTCGCGGGTGACGTCGAACTGCTTGCCGACCTCCTCCAGGGTGTGGTCGGTGTTCATGTCGATGCCGAAGCGCATGCGCAGCACCTTGGCCTCGCGCGGGGTCAGGCCGGCCAGCACCGACTGGGTGGCCTCGCGCAGGCCCTCGCTGGCGGCGGAATCCACCGGGGAGGGGATGCTGGCATCCTCGATGAAATCGCCCAGATGCGAATCCTCGTCGTCGCCGATCGGGGTTTCCATGGAAATGGGCTCCTTGGCGATCTTGAGCACCTTGCGCACCTTGTCCTCGGGCATGACCATGCGTTCGGCCAGTTCCTCGGGGGTCGGTTCGCGGCCCATCTCCTGCAGCATCTGGCGGCTGATGCGGTTGAGCTTGTTGATGGTCTCGATCATGTGCACCGGGATGCGGATGGTGCGGGCCTGGTCCGCGATGGAGCGGGTGATGGCCTGGCGGATCCACCAGGTGGCGTAGGTCGAGAACTTGTAGCCGCGGCGGTACTCGAACTTGTCCACGGCCTTCATCAGGCCGATGTTGCCCTCCTGGATCAGGTCCAGGAACTGCAGGCCGCGGTTGGTGTACTTCTTGGCAATCGAGATCACCAGGCGCAGGTTGGCCTCGACCATCTCCTTCTTGGCGCGGCGGGCCTTGGCCTCGCCGATGGACATGCGTCGGTTGATGTCCTTGATCTCGGAGATGGCCATGCCGGCCTCGTCCTGGATCGCCACCAGCTTGTTCTGGGTGCGGCGGATCTCGTCGCGATAGGGCTCGAGCCGGCCGGCCAGCGCCTTGCTGGTCTTCATCTGTTCGTCGACCCAGGCCGGGTTGGTCTCGTTGTCCGGGAAGCTGGAGATGAAGCTCTTGCGCGGCATCTCCGCCTTGTCGACGCAGATGTCCATGATCACGCGCTCGTGGGTGCGGATGCGGTCGACGATATCGCGCAACTGATTGGTCAGTTCATCGACCAGCCGGGGCACCAGCTTCAGTTCCATGAAACGGTCGGAGAGCTGGCTGCGCAGCTTGGTGATGGACTTCTCGGACTTGGCCGCCTGCAGCTTGGTGTAGAGCTGACGGATCTCCTCGAAGCGGGCGCGGGCCTCTTCCGGATCCGGGCCGGTATCCATGACGGTCTCGTCGCCGTCATCGTTGTCCTCGTCATCCTCCTCCAGGTCGGAGGCGGCCAGTTCGGAGCCGACGGCGCTGGGCGCGACCGGAGCGGGGATGTTGTCGTTCTCGAGATCGGCGGGATCGATGAAGCCGCTGATGATGTCGGACAGGCGGGTCTCCTCCCGTTCGACCTTGGCGTATTCGTCCAGCAGGGTGGTGAGCGAGCCCGGGTACTCGGACAGCGAGGTCAGCACCTGGCGCAGGCCGTCCTCGATGCGCTTGGCGATCTCGATCTCGCCCTCGCGGGTCAGCAGCTCGACCGTGCCCATCTCGCGCATGTACATGCGCACCGGGTCGGTGGTGCGGCCGAACTCGCTGTCGACCGTCGCCAGGGCCGCGGCGGCCTCCTCGGCGGCGTCCTCGTCGGTCACCGCGGCGGTGTTCAGGAGCAGGGTGTCGGCGTCCGGGGTCTCTTCATGGACAGTAATGCCCATGTCATTGATCATATTGATGATATCCTCGATCTGCTCGGGATCGACGATTTCATTGGGCAGATGATCGTTGACTTCGGCATAGGTCAGGAAGCCCTGCTCTTTGCCCTTAGCAATCAGTAGCTTGAGTTGGGACTGCTGCTCTTGATCCATGGTCGCCAATTGCGTATCTCCGGGTTACAATATGCCGTCGCCAAGCCGATGAGGGCTTGGCGACGGTAAAAAAATCAAACGATCAGTATAGTAAACATGTTCCTTCTTTACCAGCCGCTAATATAGCCGGCCCCTGCGGTCAGCCTTCTCCCCGGCTTCCAGGGGGACGTTTAAACCCCTGAATCAATTCCATATGCTCCTGCCGTTCGGCCTCGCTCCATTCGCTCGGCCGACGGCTCTCCAGGTAGCGCAGCCGGGCGGCGGCCTGCTCGCGCCGCGCCTCCTGCAGCAGCAGTTCGGCATAGGCGTCGAATTCGTGCTCAATCCGGTTCTGGTCCAGATCCAGCCGCTGGGTCGCCAGACGGGCCAGGTGGCGGCCGGCCTCGCTGCCGCGCCAGTGCTCCAGAACCCCGCCTGTGGTTACATGGGGATTGACCTGCAGATATTCAATCAGTTCAACCAGCAGATCGGCTCCCGGCCGGCGTACCCGGCGCAGTAGGTCGGGGTTGTCCAGTCGCGACGCCAGCTCCGGGTGTTGCAACAGCAGGGCCACCAGGTGGCGGACCGGGCTGAGGCCGTCGCGTCCGGCCCGGTCAGGCGGCATGGCGCGCGGGGCCCGGGCCGTGGCGCCGTCCTCGCCGGTCAGCCCGGCCAGTTCGCCCGCAGGCAGGGCCGCCAGGCGCTCCAGCTGGTGCACCATCATGCGCCGGAATATTCCGGGCTGGAGTTGTGTGAGCAGCGGTTTGGCCTTTTCCACCAGCCGCGCCCGGCCGTCGATACTGTCCATATCGACCGCCCCGGCCAGATGTTCAAAGAAGAAGTCGGAAAATGGGATGGCGTTGGCAGCCCGCTCACGGAAGATTTCCGCGCCTTCCTTGCGGATGAAGCTGTCCGGGTCCTCGCCCTCGGGCAGGAACAGGAAGCGCGCCTCACGGCCCTCGCGCAGCACCGGCAGGGCGTTTTCCAGCGCCCGCCAGGCGGCCTGCAGCCCGGCGCGGTCGCCGTCGAAGCAGAACACCACCTCGGGCACCACCCGGAACAGCTGCTCCAGGTGCTCGCTGGTGGTGGCCGTGCCCAGGGTGGCCACGGCATTGCGTACGCCGAACTGGGCCAGTGCCACCACGTCCATGTAGCCCTCGACCACCAGCAGCCGGTCCAGCTGGCGCACCTGCTTGCGCGCCTCGAACAGGCCGTACAGTTCGCGGCCCTTGTGGAAGATGGGGGTCTCGGGGGAGTTGAGATATTTCGGGCCGGCCGCTCCCGGCATCCTGCCTCCCGCGGCATTCGCACTTCCCTGTGCGTCATCCTCCTCCAGCACCCGGCCGCCGAAGCCGATGATGCGCCCGCGCCGGTCGTGGATGGGGAACATGATGCGATCGCGGAAGCGGTCATAGAGCTCGCCGTTGTCCTTCTGGATCGCCAGCCCCCCGGCCGCCAGCGCCCGGCGCCGGGCCGGGTCTCGACCCAGGGTGTTCAGCAGATTGTCCCAGCCCGGCGGGGCATAGCCCAGACCGAAGTCGCGGGCGATCTCGCCCGACAGGCCGCGGCCCTTGAGGTACTCCACTGCCGATGCTGCCCGCGGGTGTTCGCGCAGCATTCGCTGGAAGTAGCGGGCGGCCTCCATGTGCAGTTCGTAGAGCAGGGTGTTCTGGCTGCGCTGGGTATCGTCGCCGCGCCCGGCCTCGCGCGGCACCTCCAGCCCCACGCTGCGGGCCAGTTCCTCCACCGCCTCGACGAAATCCAGATGCTCGTAGTCCATCAGGAAGCCCAGCGCGGTGCCATGGGCGCCGCAGCCGAAGCAGTGGAAGAACTGCTTGGAGGGGCTGACGGTGAAGGAGGGCGTCTTCTCGTTGTGGAAGGGGCAGCAGGCGGTGTATTCGCGGCCGGCCTTTTTCAGCGGTACGCGCGAATCGATCACCTCGACAATGTCGACGCGCTGCATCAGGTCATCGATGAACTGCTGAGGGATCCGCCCGGCCATGGGGGGTTATGGTATCAGGGGTCAGCATTGTAGGTTAGACTTCGCTTCCCTCCAGCTAACCCGCGTACTGACTTTCTGTCATTGCGAGGTGCGCAAGCACCGTGGCAATCCCTTTCTACGAAGAGGTTGCCGTGTGAGATTGCCACGGCGCTTACGCGCCTCGCAACGACGGTGAAATCCGGGGCAGGCGGCCTAGCCGCCCAGCTTCGCCTTGACCTGGCCGCTGACCGCGCCCATGTCGGCGCGCCCCTGCAGTTTGGGCTTGAGCTGGCCCATCACCTTGCCCATGTCCTTGATGGACGCGGCGCCGCTGGCAGCGATGGCGTCATCGATCAACCGGCCGATCTCGGCCTCGGTGAGGGGTTCGGGGAGATAGTCCTGGATGACCTCGATTTCCTGCTGCTCCTTCGCAGCCAGTTCGTCGCGGCCGGCGGACTGGTATTGCTCGATGGACTCGCGCCGCTGCTTGACCATCTTGTCCAGCACGGCGGTGACCTGGGCGTCGTCGAGCTCGATGCGCTCATCGACTTCCCGCTGCTTGATCGCGGCCATGATCAGCCGGATGGCGGCCAGGCGTGGCTTGTCGCCACCGCGCATGGCGGCCTTCATGTCCTCCTGGATCCGGGCCTTGAGTGACATGATCGGGATTGTCCGCAGAAGAGGATCAGTACTGGCGGGTGCGGCGGGCGACTTCGCGCGACACCTTCTTCATGTGGCGCTTGACGGCCGCGGCGCGCTTGCGCTTGCGTTCCTGGGTGGGCTTCTCATAGAACTCGCGGCGGCGCACTTCGGAAAGAATGCCGGCCTTTTCACAGGAACGCTTGAAGCGGCGCAGGGCGACTTCGAAGGGTTCGTTTTCCTTGACACGAACGTTCGGCATGCAGTCGATATCCTCTATTCGTTGCGTTGACTGGTCACGAATCGGCCCCTTTCACGGGACGAAGGGCGGGCATTCTAATCCGTCGGGCGAGAGAAATCAAAATCCTGCTGGCCCTGGGCGGCCCCGGGATGGGAAAATAGGCGGGATGCGAGTCCTCGGTATCGAAAGTTCCTGCGACGAGACCGGCCTGGCGCTCTACGACAGCGAGGCCGGGCTGCTGGCGCACGCCCTGCACTCCCAGGTGGCCATGCACGCCGACTACGGCGGGGTGGTGCCGGAGCTGGCCTCGCGCGACCATGTGCGTCGTATCATTCCCTTGATGAATCAAGTGCTTGATGAAGCCGGCGTGGACCGGGACGGGATCGACGGGGTGGCCTACACCGCCGGCCCCGGCCTGATCGGGGCCCTGCTGGTGGGGGCGAGCGTGGGCCGGTCGCTGGCCTGGGGCCTGGATGTGCCCGCCGTCGGGGTGCACCACATGGAGGGCCACCTGCTGGCGCCGCTGCTGGAGCCCGACCCGCCGGCCTTTCCCTTCGTCGCCCTGCTGGTCTCGGGCGGGCACAGCATGCTGGTGCGGGTCGCGGGCGTGGGCCGCTATGCGCTGCTGGGGGATTCCCTGGACGATGCCGCCGGCGAGGCCTTCGACAAGACCGCCAAGCTGCTGGAACTCGGCTACCCCGGCGGCCCGGCGGTGGCGCGCCTGGCCGAGCAGGGCGATCCCGGCCGTTTCCGCTTTCCCCGCCCCATGACCGACCGCCCGGGGCTGGATTTCAGCTTCAGCGGGCTGAAGACCTTCACCCTCAACACCTGGCAGGCGCACCGGGGCGAGGCGCAGGCCCGCGCCGATATTGCCCGCGCCTTCCAGGATGCGGTGGTCGACACCCTGCTGATCAAGTGCCGCCGGGCCCTAGATGAAACCGGCCTGGACCGGCTGGTGGTCGCCGGCGGCGTCGGTGCCAACCGCGCCCTGCGCCAGGGCCTGGAGACGATGTTGGAAAAACGCGGCGGCCGGGTGCATTTCCCGCGGCTGGAATTCTGCACCGACAATGGCGCCATGATCGCCTTCGCCGGCTGCCTGCGGCTGCAGGCGGGGCAGCTGGAGACGCCGGCCATCGAGGTACGGGCGCGCTGGCCGCTGGAGGAGTTGCCGGAGGTTTGATCTGGTGGGTGCGCGGGGAATAACGCAGAGGCGTTTATGCCCTATGGGTGCGGAGGCGCAAAGAATATCAAGTGTCTTCTGATCCATTACGTCATTGCGAGGCGCGCAGCGCCGCGGCAATCTCTATATGACTGAGTCAGCAGTACGAGATTGCTTCGCTGTGCTCGCAATGACGTAAACCATTTATATGGTTTGAATAGAGAAAACGCTGCGTCTCCGCGCCCTCTGCGTTGAAGCCGCCCCGGCCCGGGAACCGGATTACTTGCCGCCGAGATTGATCCGGCCCTCGGTCCCGTCCAGCAGATTGCGGATATTGCTGCGATGGCGCCAGAACAGCAGCACTGCCATCAGTGCCACCGCGCCGGTCAGTACCGGCTCGCCGAGCCAGTACCAGGTATAGGCGGGCGCCGCGGCGGCCGTGACCAGCGCCGACAGCGAGGAGATGCGTGTGATTGCGGCCATCACCAGCCAGGTGACGACCGCCGCCAGACCGAGCCAGCCGCTCAGCCCCAGCAGCACGCCAAGCGCGGTGGCCACGCCCTTGCCGCCTCTGAAGCCGAAGAACACCGGATACAGATGGCCGAGAAAGGCGGCCAGCACCACCCCGGCCAGCACGGCCGGCTCGTCGGTGAAGGCACGGGCGATCAGCACCGCGACCAGGCCCTTGAGCATGTCGCCGATCAGGGTCAGCACCCCGGCCTTCTTCCCGCCCACGCGCAGCATGTTGGTCGCCCCCGGATTGCCCGAGCCCTGGGTGCGCGGGTCGGCGGTGCGCAGCAGTCGGCCGACGATGACGGCGGTGGACAGGGAGCCCAGGAGATAGGCAAGGAGGATGAGGATGGCGGCTGTGGTCATGGTCGGGCGAAGCTGTGTGAACGAAGCGATACAAGATACAGGATACAGGATACAAGTAAAAACCGATTGGACTCGTCAGTCCCGCAGTCGACAAACCCGGGGTTTTGACTTGTATCCTGTATCTTGCACCTTGTATCTTGTCCGGATGGACATCATCTTCCTGCGCGACCTGCGCATCGAGACCGTCATCGGCATCTTCGAGTGGGAACGCCGCATCCGGCAGACCATCAGCTTCGATCTGGAAATGGCCACGGATATCCGCCGGGCCGCGGCCAGCGACAGCATCGAGGACACCCTGAACTACAAGGCGGTGGCCAAGCGCCTGATCGAATTCGTGGGCAACAGCGATTTCCAGCTGGTCGAGACCCTGGCCGAGCGCGTGGCCGAAATCGTGATGAACGAGTTCGGCGTGCCCTGGCTGCGCCTGACGGTCAACAAGACCGGCGCCGTGCGCGGGGCGCGCGATGTCGGTGTGATCATCGAGCGGGGTGATCCCGACGGGAAGGGCAATGGCTGAGGTGTTCGTCAGCATCGGCAGCAACATCGACCGCGAGCGCAACGTGGCGCGGGGCATCGAGTTGCTGCGCGAGCGCTATGGCGAGCTGCGGCTCTCACCCGTGTACGAAACCCGCGCCGTGGGCTTCAACGGTGAGAACTTCTACAACCTGGTCGCCGCCTTCACCACTGATGCGCCGGTCGAGGTCATCAATGACGAACTGCACCGGATTGAGGACGCCTGCGGCCGCGATCGCAGCGGTCCCCGCTTCGCTTCCCGTACGCTGGACATCGACCTGCTGCTCTACGACGACGAGGTGCGCGAAACCGGATCGATGACGCTGCCGCGCAGGGAGATCACCGAACAGGCCTTCGTGCTCAAGCCGCTGGCCGACATCGCCGGCGCGCGCCGCCACCCCGTGCTGGGCAAGACCTACAGCGAACTCTGGCAGGCCTTCGCACACAGCGAGTCGGACCTGCACGAGGTGCCCTTCCCGTTCTGATATGCAGCACCTCATTGCGATGCACGGCCTGCAGGCCGGGATAAGGACCGCAATGTCCGTTCCCGGCAGCTTGTGCGTGTATCGAACTGTATACAGGCCTGCCGGGAACGCTGTGCTTATCCCGGCCTACAGACTGCAATAACGTAGAGATCCATACGGCAGGTCAATACAAGTCAATGATGGCTGATCCCGAGATCCGTTCTCCCTGGGCGATTCCTGCCGACTGGCCCGCACCGGAACCCGAGGCGCGCGCGATAAGCGAACGCCTGGTCGAGGTGCTGTGTGCCCGCATGCGCGAGGCCGGCGGCAGCCTGGCCTTCGCCGACTACATGCACACCGTCCTGTACGAGCCCGGTCTGGGGTATTACAGCGCCGGGGCGTGCAAGTTCGGCGAGGCGGGCGATTTCATCACCGCGCCGGAGCTCTCGCCGCTGTTTTCGCAGTGCGTGGCCGAGAGCTGCGCGGCCGTGCTGGAGTCGGTGCCGCAGGGCGCGGTGCTGGAGCTGGGCGCGGGCAGCGGTGCGCTGGCGGCGGAGGTGCTGCGCAGTCTGCAGACGCAGGCCCGGCTGCCCGCACGCTATCTCATCCTCGAGCCCGGCGCGGACCTGCGCGAGCGGCAGCGCCGGCGGCTGGAACAGGACGTGCCCGAGCTGCTCGACCGCGTGACCTGGCTGGACCGGCCGCCGGAAGCCTTTGCCGGCATGCTGGTCGCCAACGAGGTGCTGGATGCGCTGCCGGTGGAGTTGTTCCACTGGGACGGCAACGAGGTGCGGCTGCGCCGGGTGCAGTGGGAGGGAGCCGGTTTCGGCTGGACCGACGCGCCCGCCGCTGCCGGGCTGGCGGAACAGGTCCGGCATCTGGCCGGGCAGTATGCCTGGCCGCCGGACTATCACTCGGAACGCGCGGCCTGGCTGTCCGGCTGGCTGAGGGAGTTGGCGGCAGGGCTGATGCGGGGCGCGATGCTGTTCATCGATTACGGCTACCCGCGTGGGGAGTATTATCATCCCCAGCGCGCCACCGGCACCCTGATGTGCCATTATCGTCACCGCGCCCATCCCGATCCGCTGTTGTTGCCCGGGCTGCAGGACATCACCGCCCATGTGGATTTCACCGCGGTGGCGGAGGCGGCCGACGTGGCCGGACTCAGGGTCGCCGGCTTCACCGATCAGGCCCATTACCTGATCGATGCCGGCATCGAGGAGAGGATGGCGGCGGCGGCCGGCGCGGATCCGGTCGAGGGCATACGCCTGGCCCAGCAGGTGCGCCAGCTGATGCTGCCCGGTGAGATGGGCGCGCGCTTCAAGGCCATGCTGCTGACGCGCGATCTGGAGGTGGCGGTGCCGGGGTTCCGGCAGCAGGATATGCGCGGGAGGTTGTAGAGGGGGTGAAACAAACACCGCATCATGAATTTTTATAACATGAATTAAAAATCGAAAAAGGCAAGCCATGGACCTGATCCAGACCCTGGCCCTGGCGCTGCTGCAGGGGCTGACCGAATTCCTGCCGATCTCCTCCTCGGCGCATCTGATCCTGCTGCCGGTGCTGCTGGGCTGGCAGGATCAGGGGCTGGCCTTCGACGTGGCGGTGCATGTGGGCACCCTGCTGGCGGTGATCGCCTACTTCCGCGTCGAGCTGCGGCGCATGCTGGGTGACTGGCTGGGCTCGCTGGCCGGGCGCGGCCAGACCACCGACAGCCGCCTGGCCTGGGCGGTGGGCTTCGGCACCATCCCGGTGGGCCTGGCCGGACTGCTGTTCGCCGATGCCATCGAACTGCACCTGCGCAGCCCGCTGGTGATCGCGACGACCACCGTGCTGTTCGGCCTGCTGCTGTGGTGGTCGGACCACAGCGGCGCGCGCCGGCGCGACGAGTACAGCCTCAACTGGAGGGATGTGCTGGTGATCGGCTGCGCCCAGGCCCTGGCCCTGATCCCGGGCACCTCGCGCTCGGGCATCACCATGACCGCGGCCCTGATGCTGGGCCTGAGCCGCGAGGGCGCGGCGCGCTTTTCCTTCCTGCTGTCGATCCCGGTGATTCTCCTGGCCGGCGGCTTCGAAACCCACGAGCTGTTCCAGCAGGCCGGGCCGGTGGACTGGCAGGCGCTTGGCGTCGGCACCCTGGTGTCGGCCCTCAGCGCCTACCTGTGCATCCACGTCTTCCTCAAGCTGGTCGCCCGCATCGGACTGACGCCCTTCGTGATCTACCGGCTGCTGCTGGGGGCCTACCTGTTCCGGGTGTTCGCCTGATCGACGTTGTCAGGAATATTAACAAATCATGAAATTATTTAACTTACTGAATTAAAATGAAATATTATTTTTCCGCATGTCGATGGGGTTTACGTATTGGCAGATAGTCATGATAAAAACATGGTATTCGTCCTGGTAACTTATTGTTTTTGATGAAAGTGTGGTGTTCTGGCACGCATCCTGCCTATTAGTGATTACTTATTTACTGATTTTCAGGTGTGCGCCATGCTCCGCTTCCGCTGCCAGTGTCTCGGTTTCCTCTTCGGCCTCATGCTCAGCATGGGGGTGTCGGCTGCCACCGGCTGGCTGGTGGTGGAGGAGATGCCGGCGCGCTCCGTGCCCCTGTCCACCCCGGCGGCCAGCTTCGCCGACGCCGAAGCCGTGCCCTCGCCCCTGCCGCTGATCCTGATGGCCTCGGGCCTGCTGGGGCTGGTGCTGGTGGTCGGTAAGCTGCGCGGACAGCCGTAGGCCGGAATAAGGGCCGAATGGCCCGTTTCCGGCAATTGCCCGTCTGTGGCCTGCCGGGTTGCCGGGAACGCTGCGCTTATCCCGGCCTACGTGAATCTTCGCCGGGCTGCGTCTTCTTCACCTCCCGGATCGCAGCGATCCGCCGTTCCCGCAACCGTTCCCCCACCGCCGGGCCGGTCAGGCCCTGTTCCACCAGTTCCCGCGCCTTGATGGCGCTGGCCGCGGCAAAGGCCGCGCGCAGGAAGTCCGCCTGCGGGTAGGGGGCGTCCTCGCGCCCGCTGCGGCCGCGGTGGTCGGCCTCGCAGGCGAGCAGAAAGGATTCCAGGCGTTCCGGGCGGCGGAAGACATCCAGCGATTCGAACAGGTCGTGCACCGTGGCCGGACGCAGTTCCAGCGCGCGGTGGCACTGGGTGTGGTGCCGCGCGACCAGCCGGGCCAGGTCGCGGTACTCGTTGGGGATCTTCAGCCGCGCGCACATCGCCTCGATCAGTTCGACGCTGCGTGCCTCGTGGCCGATATGCCGCGGCAGTTCCGCGGCCGGGGTCTCGCCCTTGCCCAGGTCGTGCACCAGGGCGGCGAAGCGCACCCGCGGGTCGGGACTCAGGCGCGCGGCCTGCTCCAGCACCAGCAGGCAGTGCACGCCGGTGTCGATTTCGGGATGGGCATGCGCGGGCTGATCCACCCCGAACAGACGGTCCAGTTCGGGGAAGATATGGGCCAGTGCACCGCAGCGGCGCAGCACCTCGAAGAATTCCCCCGGCCGGTCCTCGCCCAGCGCCTTCAGCGTCTCCGCCCACACCCGCTCCGGCACCAGGGCGTCGACTTCGCCGGACGCGACCATGCGCTTCATCAGGGCGTGGGTGCCGTGCGCGACCTTGAAGCCCCACTTGCCGAAGCGGGCCTTGAAGCGGGCCACGCGCAGGATGCGCACCGGGTCCTCGGCGAAGGCGCTGGAGACGTGACGCAGCAGGCCGGCGTCCAGGTCCTCGCGCCCGTTGAAGGGGTCGATCAGGTTGCCCGCGGCGTCCTCGGCCATGGCGTTGATGGTGAGGTCGCGGCGTCTGAGGTCCTCCTCCAGCGTGACATCGGGCGCGGCATGAAACGCGAAGCCGGTATAGCCCGGGCCGGTCTTGCGCTCGGTGCGCGCCAGGGCGTATTCCTCCCCGGTCTCGGGATGCAGGAATACGGGGAAGTCCCTGCCCACCGGCTTGTAACCCAGGTCCAGCATCTGCTGCGGCGTGGCGCCAACCACCACCCAGTCGCGCTCTTTGACCGGCAGTCCCAGCAGCTTGTCGCGCACGGCGCCGCCGACCAGATAGATCTCCATGTCAGGACCTTTGTGTTGAGATGGCCACGGAATACACGGAAAGATACGCAATGGAATCGACGGGCGATTCCGATAACCGCCTTTCCGTCATCCCGGTCGGGATTCAGCCCGCAGGTCGGGTAAGCGCAGCCTAACCCGACAATCCGCGACAGGTTGGGTTACGGTGCTGCGCACCTAACCCAACCTACATTCTATTCCGTGTGCTTCGTGGCGAGTTTCGCTCACCGTCGCGCCTGCGCCCGGAACTGCTGATAGCGTCGGCGCGAGGCGCGGTTGCCGAGATAGCCCGGCACCACTGCGGCGATGGCGGTGGGGGTGATGCCCAGATCGAGCAGACAGTTCTCGTGACAGATACCCTCCTTCTGCAGTGACCAGAAATTGTCGCGCGAGAAGGGCTTGCCGGGCACGAATTCGAGCAGCCGCGCCTGCAGCCAGGAGGTGGTGTTGCCCAGCCGCAGCACCCGGCGCTTGAGCCCGGCGACGCGGGCTGTGTATTCCACCAGCTGCTGCAGGGTGTAGGTCTCGGGGCCGCAGATGTCGCAGTGCCGGCCGATGGTGGCCGGATCCTGCAGGCTGCGGGCGAAGGCCTCGACCACGTCGCCGACATAGACCGGAGACATCTTCGCGTCCGGACAGGCCAGCGGAAACAGCCAGGGCGTCAGTTCGAGCAGGCTGTGGAAGCGGTTGAAGAAGCTGTCGTCCGGGCCGAAGATCACCGACGGCCGCAAGCTGGTCACCTGCATGCCGTCGCTGGCCGCGGCATGGACCAGGTCTTCGGCCACGCCCTTGGTGCGCAGGTAATGGCTGTGTTCCTCGCGCGGATGGGCATTGAGCGCGCTCATGTGCAGCAGCCGGCGGGTGCCGGTGACATTGCAGGCGCTGAGGATCTTGCGCGGCAGTTCCACGTGCGCACGTTCGAAGCCGCTGCCGTCATGACCGGATTCGTTGAGGATGCCGACCAGATTGATTACCGCGTCTGCGTCCTGGATCAGTTCGCGCAATGCGCGGGTGTCGTAGACATCGGATTCGATCAGTTTGATGCGCGGATTGACCAGCAGTTCGCGGTGGCGCTCTCGGCGCCGGGTCGGGATGCGGACATAGTGTCCGTCACGGGTGAGTCGCTGGGCCAGGTGTCGGCCCACGAAGCCGGTACCGCCGAAGATGCAGACGGTTTTTGTTGTTGTATGCATTCAGCTCCCCTTGGCAAGACAACCCTGCCATAGTGGCGAGACTGCCGGGGCCGGTCAAGCCGGGACGGGCAGGATGGGTGAGGCGAAGCGCAACCCATCAGGGGCGGTCCGGCCCTCGTTGCGGATGTCGAATCAGGCCAGCAGGCCAAGCACCAGCCCCAGCAGTGCCAGTGCCATGATCACCCAGGGCCAGCGGGTGACCCGGGTGCCGGACCCCGCCAGCGAGCTGGCCGTAACCGGCGGCAGCGGACGGGGCGGGCGCAGATGCGCCAGGCCGTCCAGCAGCCGCCGGTGCAGACGCCCGAGCCGCGGCTGCACGCGTGCCAGCCAGGTCCAGGGCGGTTCGTCCTCGAGCGTTGCCGCCGGCGTGGCCGGCTGCCGCCACAGCAGCAGGGCAGGCAGCAGGCCGGCCAGGGCCAGCAGTGCCGGGACCAGCCCGGCGGCGCCCTCCCAGCCGTGCGCCGCTGCCAGGACCTGGCCGAAGCCCAGCAGCAGAGCCCCGCCCAGGGCCAGTACCAGCCAGCCGGGCCGGCGGGCCGGCTGCGGTCGCCGCAGGGCCTGGAGCAGGGCGTAGATCAGGGCCGCCGCGCCCAGGGCGCGGCAGACCTGCCCGGCGATTTCCAGCCCCTGGCCGGCCGGCAGCCAGCGCCACAGCCCCAGCAGGGCCATGACCACCGGCCCGCCCATCAGCAGCAGCCGCGCCGGCGGCGCGGCCGTGCGCAGCGCGGCCGTGACCCAGGCGTGCAGCGGCCAGATCCCCGCCTTGAGCAGGAAGGCGAGCAGCACCAGGCCGCTGTACAGCGCGGCCGTCTCACCCTCGAGCCGATGGTCGAACCCCGCGAAGCGCTGCGCCTCCTGCAGATAGGCCGCCAGCAGCAGGGCCTCGAACAGCAGCAGGTCGGCCAGGATCAGCGCCGCGATGTACAGGCGTGCCGCGCGCCGCGCGCCGGCCCCGCCGCCCTGCACCAGCAGGCCGAAGAAGCCGTAGCCGAGCAGGGTGGAGAAACACAGAAAGCCCACCGGCTCGCTGGCCAGGATCATCCCCACCTGGCCACTGAAGGTGATCAGCAGCAGGGTGAAGGTGGCGGGCTGTCGCAGCGGATCGAGCCGGGCCGCCAGCCGGCCCGCCGCCAGCCACAGCAGCAGGCTCATGCCCAGCAGCCAGCGCCGGCCGCTATCCAGTTCCAGGCCGCTGCCGAACACGATCCAGGGCATGTCCAGGGTCGCTGCATCGGTCGTGATCAGGAGCAGCGCGGCCGGTGCCAGCGCCAGCAGCCAGGGCTGGGGCAGGTGCCGGTACACGTCCGGCAGGGCGACCAGCAGGGGCCAGGCCAGGATCAGCCAGAGTCCGATGCCCTGCAGCAGTTCAGTCATAGCCGATGAACTCCTGCCGGGCGATGAACTGGACCCACTCCAGCGGACTGAAGGGAATGAAGGCCAGCAGGCCGGCGCCCAGCGACATGGCCGCCGTGATGACCGGCGGCCACAACAGCAGCCAGCCGGTTTCGCGGCCGCCGACGGCCGGCGCGAAGCCGTTCCCGGCCGGGGCGCGGAACCAGGCCCGATGCAGAATGGGCAGGAAATAGGCCGCGTTGAGCAGGCTGCTGCCGGCGAGCACCAGCACCACCCAGTCCTGGCCGGCCTGCATCGCGCCCAGCCCCAGGTACCACTTGCTGACGAAGCCGGCCACCGGCGGCAGCCCGATCATGCCGAAGGCGGCCAGGGTGAAGGCCCCCATGGTCCAGGGCATGCGCCGGCCCACGCCATCCATTTCGCTGATGCGATGGATGTGCACCGTTTCGGCCAGATTGCCGGCGCAGAAGAACAGGGTGATCTTCATCAGGCCCTGGTGCACCAGGTGCACCAGCCCGCCGATGGTGGCGATGGGCCCGGCAATGGCCACGCCCAGGGCGATGTAGGACACCTGGCTGACGGTGGAGAAGGCCAGCCGGCGCTTGAGGTCGTCCTGGTACAGTGCCCGCAGCGAACCGTAGAGGATGGTAATGGCGGCCAGCGCCGCCAGCGGCAGGGCCACACCCAGGTCCGCGGCCAGTTCCACGCCGTAGACCTCGTAGACGATGCGCACGATGCCGAAGGCGCCGGCCTTGACCACGGCCACGGCGTGCAGCAGGGCGCTGACCGGCGCCGGCGCGACCATGGCCTGCGGCAGCCAGCCGTGCAGCGGCACCAGCGCGGCCTTGACCCCGACACCGGCGATCAGCAGCCAGAAGATCAGAATCAGCGCACCGCGATGGTCGTCGACCAGGCCGTGGACGAAACCGGTGGCGGTGAATTCCAGCGTGCCGGCCAGGCTGTACAGCCAGAGGGTGCCGGCCAGCAGCAGGGCGCCGCCGGTCAGGGTGTAGGCCAGGTAGCTCTGGCCGGCGCGCCGCGCCGCCTCGGTGCCGCGGTGGACCACCAGCGGATAGGTCGACAGGGTCAGCAGTTCGTAGAACAGCAGGAAGGTGAGCAGGTTGCCGGCCAGGGCCACGCCGACGCTGGCGGTCACGCACAGGCTGAAGAAACCGAAGAAGCGGCTGCGATGCGGCGATCCTTCCAGATAGCCGATGGCATACAGCGTGGTCAGCAGCCACAGGGCCGAGGACAGGGTGACGAACAGCAGTGCCAGCGGTCCGGCCCGCAGCACGAAATCCAGTCCGGGCAGCAGGGCCAGACGCAGCTCGAAGGCGTGGCCATGGGCCACGCCCCACAGCATCCAGCCGACCAGCAGCAGCTTGGAGACGGCGCCCAGCAGGTTGAGGCCGGTGCGCAGTGCGACCCGCCGCTCGGCGATGGCGAAGATCACCAGGCCCGGCAGCAGCGAACTGGCCAGCACCGCCAGCAGGATCCAGCTGCCCGGGCTCACGGCACCGCCTCCGCCGGTCCGGGGCCGACAGCGAGATCCAGCCAGGGCAGCAGCCAGGCCGGCGCCAGCCCCAGCAGCAGGGCCAGTATCGCCAGGGTCAGGGCGGTCCATTCCATCGCCGCGGGCACGGGCCGGGCCGCGTGTCCGGCCGCGGCCGGGGTGAAGAAGTGGCCGACCACCTTGAACACATAGCCGGCGGCCAGCAGGCCGCCGAGCAGCATCACCGCTACCAGGTCCCAGCGACCCTGGAGCAGGGCCGCTTCCAGCAGCAGCCACTTGCCGATGAAACCGCCGGTGGGCGGCAGTCCGGCGATGCTGATCCCGGCCAGGGCGAAGGCGGCCACGGTCAGCGGCAGCCGCTGGGCCACGCAGTCCAGGTCGGGGATGCGGTCATGCCCGCCGAAGCGCAGGAGATTGCCGGCGGCCAGGAACATGGCGGCCTTGGCCAGGGCGTGCGCCAGTACCAGCCACAGGACCGCGCGCCAGGCCGCCGGGTCGGGCAGCCCGGCGGCAGTGAGCAGGGGGAAGGCCAGGAACAGGTAACCGATCTGGGCCACGGTGGAGTAGGCCACCAGCAGCTTGACCCGTGGCTGGCGCAGGGCCTGCCAGGAACCCCACAGGATGGCCGCCATGCCCAGCCACCCCAGCACCTCACCCGTGCCGGCCCCCTCCAGGCCGGACAGGGGCGCGAACAGTTCCAGCCACAGCCGTACCAGGATGTAGAAGGAGGCCTTGACCACCAGCGCCGACAGCAGGGCGCTGACCGGGGCCGGGGCGCTGCTGTGGGCCGGCGGCAGCCAGAAGTGAAACGGGAACAGGGCGGTCTTGAGCGCCAGTCCCGCCCCCATCAGGCCCAGTGCGGTGCGGGCGGCCGGGCCGGCCTCCAGGCGCTGGGTCAGCAGGGAGAAGTCGAGCGTGCCGGTGGCGTGGTACAGCAGCGCCACGCCCAGCAGATAGACCAGTGAGCCGAGCAGGGTGGCCAGCAGATAGCGCATCGCCCCGCTCAGGGCGGCGCGGCCGCCGCTGAATGCGGTCAGCGCCACCGCCGCCAGGCCCATCAGTTCCAGGGTGACATAGAGGTTGAACAGGTCGGCCGACAGGAACAGGGCGTTCAGCGCCCCCAGCAGGAACAGCCACAGGGGCCAGAAGCCGCGCGCCTGTGACCGTTCGAAATAGCTGTCGGCGTAGACGGCGACGCCGAGGCCGACCAGGGCGGTGGCGGTCAGGAACACCAGGCTCAGGGCGTCGGCGCGCAGTTCGATGCCGAGCGGCGCGCCCCAGCCGCCGACAGCGTGGCGCAGGGTTTGCGCGTCGGCCACCGCGGTACCCAGTCCGGCCAGGAGCAGCAGGCCGCCGGCGGTGGTCAGCAGACCGATGGCCCGGGCGGCGGGCGGCCACAGGGCACCCGCCGCCGCGCCGGTCAGGGGCAGCAGGATCAGCAGGGCCTCCCAGGGCAGGTCGGGCAGCAGCACCGGACTCACGCCTCCGGGCCCTCCCTCGGTGCGTCGTCTTCCAGAGTGGGCCGGCCGCTGGTCGTGGTCAGCTTGAGCATCAGTACCAGGCCCAGGGCGGTGGCCGAGACCGCCACCACGATGCCGGTGATGACCATGGCATGGGGGACCGGGTCGGGGCCGGCGTCGGCGGGTCCGCCCAGTCCGACCAGCACCAGGAACACCCCGCTGCCGAGGATGTTCACCGCCAGCAGCTTGCGCAGCAGGTGCGCCTGCACCGCCAGCCCGTACAGCCCCAGCACGACCAGGGCCACCCCGGCCAGGGCATAGAATCCGGCCGCGCTCATGCCGGCGGCTCCGCGGCGGGCCGTGAGCCCTGGAACAGCACCGCCAGGGTGGCGGCGATGGACAGGGTGGCCAGGGTCTCGATCAGCAGGATCAGCGCGCCGGCCAGTGCCGGGGGGTATTCCAGCAGC
The DNA here is from genome assembly GCA_002699185.1 of Gammaproteobacteria bacterium. GTDB lineage: Bacteria > Pseudomonadota > Gammaproteobacteria > Thiohalobacterales > Thiohalobacteraceae > Thiohalobacter. Next base: position 29,432 of record PABG01000071.1, read on the forward strand.
GGCCGGCCGGTCAGCAGCAGCGCCCAGGCCACCAGCAGGAAGCCGCCGGGGCCGATCACGATGGCCAGCCGCAGGGGCAGGCCGGTCAGGTGCGGCTGCAGCCGCCAGCCGGCCAGCAGCGCGAGCACGCCGGCCGCCCCCAGCACCGCGCCGGCCTGGAAGGCGCCGCCGGGGGCATGGGCGCCGGCCCACAGCAGGTAGGCGGCGGCCAGCACCAGGACGGGCAGCAGCAGTCGCAGCAGCAGGTCCAGCACCGGACCGGGCGCGGCCTCGCGCCGGGGCGGCTCGGCCTCCAGTGACCAGGCCGCCAGCAGGGCCAGCAGCAGCACCAGCACCTCCAGCAGGGTGTCGTAGCCGCGGAAGTTGAGCAGCACCGCCGTGACCGGGTTGCTCACCCCGCTGCGTCCGAGTTCGGCCGCCACCTGCGCCTGCAGCCCGGCCGGCTCCGGGAGCAGACTGAGCACGGCCAGCCCCAGACCGGCCCCGGCCAGCACCAGCAGCAGCGCCGGCGCGTTGCGCCAGGCCTCGCGGGTATCGGCGCGGGTTCCGGCCGGGGCGATGCGGTTCAGCCGCGCCAGGGCCGCCAGCAGCAGGGCGCCGGTCAGGCCGGCGCCGATGGCCGCCTCGGCCAGGGCCACGTCGGGCGCCTCCAGTCGCACCCAGGCCAGCGCCATCAGCAGGCCGAAGGCGATGAACAGCACGATGCCGCGGAACAGGTCGGGGCAGGCCAGGGCGCGCCAGGCCAGCCACACCAGGCCCAGGGCGAGCAGGGCGTCGATGCCGGTCTGCAGCAGGCTCACCGGCGCCACTCCGGGATCCCGCGCAGGCGCGCGCCGCGGGCGATCAGGTGGGAGACGCTGGCCCCGGCCAGCAGCACCAGCAGCCAGATCAGGATCAGCTTGCCCGCGACCAGCCAGCTGCCGGACTGCAGGGAAAGTCCCAGCACGATCAGGCCCAGGCCGACATTGTCGGCCTTGGTCAGGGCGTGCAGCCGCGTATAGACGTCCGGAAACCGCAGCAGCCCCAGGGTGCCGGCCAGGAAGAACAGGGCACCGGCCAGCAGCAGCAGGGCGGCGAGGTAATCAGGGCCGGTCATGCTCATCCTCCGGCTGCGGCCAGGCCCGGCGCACGAAGGCCACCGCCGCCACCGCGGCCAGCAGGGCAAAGACCAGGGCGACGTCGCGCAGCGCCGCGACGCCTCCGGCCTGGGCCAGTACCAGCAGGATGGCCACGGCGGTGGTGCCGAACAACTGTGCGGCCAGCATGCGGTCGGCCGCGGTGGGGCCGCGCACCACCCGCCACAGCCCGGCGCCGAGGTTGAGCAGCAGGAACAGGGTCAGGGCGTGATACAGGTCCGGCATTCGCTTCCGTTTGCTTTGTGTTATGGCAGTGTCAGGCCGAACAGACCCGCGACCCGCGCTTCCAGCTGCGCCAGCTGGGCCGGGTTGTCCTGGTCGGCATCGAGCACATGCACCCGCAGGCAGTCGGCCTCCAGGTCCGCGCTCAGGGTACCGGGCAGCAGGGAGACGACATTGAGCATGAACACCCGCGGCAGGCCGGGTCCCAGCTGCAGTGAATAGTCGATCATGCCCGGGTTCAGCGGGCGTGCCGGCCGGAAGGCGCGTTGGGCCACGTCCACGGCGCCGAGCAGGGAGTGGAGGAGGAAGAAGCCGAGGAAACGCAGCAGTCCGGATGGCGTCAGCCGCTGCGGCGGCAGCAGGCGGGCGCTCAGCCAGCTGGCCAGGAGCACGGCGGGGACGCCGATGCTCCAACTCGCGGCGGCACCTTCGCTGATCAGCCACCAGACCAGGGCGAAGGCGAGCAGGCGCGGCAGTGGCAGTGCGGCGCGTAGGGGGTTACGACTCTGCATGGGTTCGGGGCACTCGACTGAATCCCTCGGTGCGAGGCGCAAAAGCGCCGCGGCAATCTTTCCTCGTTGCTGCTATGGTCCCGAGATTGCCACGCTTTGCTCGCAATGACGAATAAGCCCAGGGTTGTTGAAGAAAATAGCCAGTGCCCAGGCCGGGGTGAGCGCAGGGTTTCCGGCATCTGTCGCCAGACCTGCAGGAAACCGGCCGGATGCCCTTATTCCGGCCTGCAGTCTGCTGTCCGCTCATCTGGAGTCGTTTCAACGCAAAGGCGCAGAGACGCCGGGATCGCAAAGGCTGTAACAGTAAGACCCTTCATTGGCTGCGCATGGCATAAGGATGCTTCCAGTTATGCATTGAAGACCTTTGCGGCCTCTGCGTCTATGCGTCGCATCTGTCATCCGCCCGACTTCCCGTGGACATCCACCACCCGCGCCAGGCGCCGGGCCAGCGGCACCGCCTCGCCGTTCAGGCGCATGTCGTAGACGGCGGTGAAGGCCAGCACGCCGCGGACATAGCCGCGGGTTTCCCGGAACGGGATGGTGTCGATCCAGTGGTCGGGCTCGAACCCGCCGTCATCCGGCAGCCAGCGATCGACCCGGTGCGGGCCGGCGTTGTAGGCGGCGGCGGCCAGCGCCGGGTGGCCGTGGTAGCGCTCCAGCATGCGTTTGAGGTAGGCACTGCCCAGGCGCAGGTTGGCGCTGGTCGTGAGCAGGGTGGCGCGCGAGGGCCTGGGCAGGCGCAGCTGCAGCGCGGTCTGCCGGCCGGTGGCCGGCATCAGCTGCATCAGCCCCAGCGCGCCGGCCGGGGAGCGGGCGTCGGCCATGAAGGCGCTTTCCTGGCGGATGACCGCAAAGATCAGGGCCGGATCGAGGTCGAACTGCTCGGCCACCTGTTCGATCTGGTCGCGGTAGGCCAGCGGGAAACGGATCTGCACATCGTCCCAGCGCCCGGCCCGGGCAGCGGTCCAGATGGCGCGGTCATGCCAGCCCCATTCGTGGGCCAGGGCCGCGGCCAGTTCCAGTTCCGCCGGCGACAGCTTCAGGCTGGCATGGTACCACTCGCGCCGCGAGGCCCAGGTCCGCCCCAGACGGTGGAGCTCCCCGGCCCGCCACAGGCCGGGGCGGCGCTGCAGCAGCGCCAGCAGGTCTGCCTCGTCATATTCGATCGGCCGGTGGTTGAGACGGTAGGGACGGTTCAGGCGGTCGGCGGCGAGAAAGCCGTGAAAGAAACGCTCGCCGGACAGTGTCAGCAACTGCTGTCGGGCCGGCTCGCTGCGGCCCAGCGCATCCAGCGCCCGGGCCTGCCAGTAGGGCCATTCGCTGAAGCGTGAATCCTGGTGCCGGAAGCCCTCGATGGTCTCCAGCAACGCGGCCCAGTCGCGCGCCAGCAGGGCGATGCGCGCCTGCAGTTCCTCGATCTCGGCATCGCGCCAGTCGGCGGGGACAGCCCTGAGGATGGCGTAGGCATTGTCGCTGCGGCGGATGCCGGCATAGCGGGCGACGTATTTCAAAGCGGCGTGATAGTCGTCTCCGGGCAGCTGGTCACGCCGGGCCTGCAGTGCCGCATAGGCGCTGTCGGGCTGGCTGCGGGCCAGACGCTGGATGGCGTGCAGGCGGATGCGCCGGACGCTGTCGTCGTCCGCCTGCATCCGGGCATCGTTCAGGGCGGCCGCGGGGCGGCGGTGGGCGTAGCGCCAGAATTCGACCCGTTCGCGATCGGCGGCGGGCAGTTTCTTGCCGAGATAGGCGGCGAGGCTGAGCCGGCCCTCGGCCATGGCCAGGGCGATGCGCTCCCACAGGGCGTCGCTGTCGATGCGGTGCGAATCATAGAGCACCTCGAATACCGGGTCGCAGGCATCGGGCTGGGAATGGCCGACCGTCCAGAGCTCCATTGCCGCGTCCAGCCAGGCCGCGCGATCCCCGGTTGTGCGGGTGGCGCGCAGGTGATAGCAGCGCAGTTCGGCATCCCCGCCGCCGCGGTAGAAGCGTTCGAACCGCGACCACTGACGGGTGCGTCCGAGATGTTCCAGCCAGTCGTCATACAGACGATCGGCCAGCGGGGTGTCGGCATGCCGTTCCAGGAAGGCCGCGATATCGGCGTCGCTGGCGCGGGCGAGGTCGCGGCGCAGCCGGCGGTCCTGCAGATAGGGATGCAGCGGATAGTCGTGCAGCGAGGCAGCCAGGGCGTCGAAGCGCTGCAGGTTGCCGCGCTCGAGTGCGTGCAATGCTTCCTGGTAACGCGGGCGTTCGTCGGTGAAGGGGTCGGGCAGGGCGATCGCGCCGCCCGCCCCCGCGAGGGACAACAGCATTGCCGCTGCCAGCTGCAGTCGCTTACTCATCATCCTGCATCCTGTGGCGCTGCTGCATCCGGGGGCCGTCCCAATGTTGCGCAAACCTGATGATAGCCGATTGGATCGCTTCCGGTCATGAGGGTTCCGGCGGTTTGCCATGATTGTTCGATGGGCTTAATCTGCGGGGGCTGTGCCGTGCCTGGCACGGCATGCCGCCCCGGTCTGCAGTATCGCCTGCATGTCGGGCCTGTTTCCCAACCATGCGAGGTGCAAGATGAGCTTCAAGGTCGTCAATCCGGCGAATGGCACAGTGCTCAGGGTCGTGGATACCTGGACCGAGAAGCAACTCGACGCCGCCCTGGAACAGGCCGCTGCCGCCGCACCGGACTGGCGGGCACTGCCGCTGGCGGAGCGCTGCCGGCTGCTGACACGGGTCGGCGAGGTGCTGCGTGCGCGCCGGGAGGAGCTTGCCCGCACCGTTACCGGGGAGATGGGCAAACTGATCACCGAGGCGCGCGGCGAGGTGGACAAGTGCGCCTGGGTCTGTGATTACTATGCCGACAATGCCGCCGCCTTCCTGGCCGACGAGCCCATCGAGACCGATGCCGGCCGCAGCCTGGTCGCCTACCAGCCGCTGGGCACGGTGTTGGCGGTCATGCCCTGGAACTTCCCCCTGTGGCAGGTGATGCGCTTCGCCGCCCCGGCGCTGGCGGCGGGCAATACCGGTCTGCTCAAGCATGCCTCCAATGTGCCGCACTGCGCCCAGCTGCTGGAGGAGGTGTTCCTGGAGGCGGGTGTGCCGGCCGGGGTGTTCACCAGCCTGATGATCCCATCCTCCATGGTCGCGCGCGTGATCGGGGATCCGCGCGTGCACGCCGTGACCCTGACCGGCAGCGAGCCGGCCGGCAAGGCGGTGGCAGCGGCCGCCGGCCAGCACCTGAAGAAGAGCGTGCTGGAACTCGGCGGCTCCGATGCCTTCGTGATCCTGGAGGATGCCGATCTCGAACTGGCGGTGGATCAGGCCGTCGCCTCGCGCTTTCTCAATGCCGGCCAGAGTTGCATTGCCGCCAAGCGCTTCATTCCGGTCACCGCCATTGCCGATGAATTCGTGGAGCGGTTCCGGGTGAAGGTCGAGGAGTTGCGGTGCGGTGATCCCATGGACGAGTCCACCCGGCTGGCGCCCATGGCCCGGTTCGACCTGCGCGACGATCTGCATCAGCAGGTGGTCGATACCCTGGCCAAAGGGGCGGTGGCGGTGACCGGCTGCATGCCCCAGCCCGGCGATGGCGCCTGGTACCAAGCCTCCATTCTCGACCGGGTCGAGCCCGGTATGCGGGCCTACAGCGAGGAGTTGTTCGGGCCGGTGGCCATCGTCATCCGGGCCGCGGACGAGGCCGATGCGGTGCGCATCGCCAACGATTCCGACTTCGGGCTGGGCGGCAGCGTCTGGACCCGGGATGCCGAGCGCGGCGAGCGGGTGGCGCGCCGGCTCGAGTGCGGCAGCGCCTTCGTCAACGGCCTGGTCAAGAGCGATCCGCGGTTGCCCTTCGGCGGCGTGAAACGCTCCGGCTACGGACGCGAACTGTCATTGCTGGGCATCCGCGAGTTCGTCAATGCCAAGACCGTCTGGGTCCGCTGACCGCGCCCCTTGAACCCGCTGTTCTGGCTGATCTACCCGCTGACCGGCGCCCTGGCCGGCCTGCTGGCCGGGCTGTTCGGCCTGGGCGGCGGGCTGGTCATGGTGCCCGCGCTGCTGTGGATCTTTGATCTGCAGGGCTTTTCGACCTCCCACCTCATGCACCTGGCCGTGGGCACCTCCCTTGCCGCCATTGTCTTTACCGGCACGGCCTCGGCCCAGGCCCATCTGCGCCGCGGGGCCGTGGATATGCGCCTGGCCGGCTGGCTGACGCTCGGTATCCTGCTCGGCGCCGCACTCGGCAGCGTTGTGGCCGGCCGGCTGGAGGGGGATACCCTGCGCGCCCTGTTCGGCGGCTTTCTCATCCTGGTGGCGATCAAGCTGGCGCTGGAACTGCAGCCCGGGGCGGTGGTGGCGGCGCCGCGGCCGCAGCTGCTGTTGCCGGCGGGGGCCGGCATCGGTGCCCTGTCGGTGCTGCTCGGGATCGGCGGCGGGACCCTCACGGTGCCTCTGCTGCTGTGGCTGGGGGCGGCCATGACCACGGCGGTGGGGACGGCGGCGGCCTGCGGCGTGCCCATCGCGCTGGCCGGTACGTTCGGCTTCGTGCTGATCGGCCGCGACACCGCCGGGCTGCCCCCGGCGAGTCTGGGCTATGTCTACTGGCCGGCGGTGCTGGGGCTGGTGCTGCTGAGTATCCCCGGGGCGCGCCTTGGCGCGGCCCTGGCACACCGCCTGCCCGCCCGCCGGCTGCGCCGGCTGTTCGCGCTGGTGCTGATCCTGGTCGGCGCGCACATGCTGATCTGAACCTGCTTCCCTCTTCCCTGTCGCTTTCGCGCCGGCGTTCGCCGGCCTGTCCTTCATAACCGTATTTAAACATTCAAATTCATCGGATCCGTGTGATCCGGTCCGGTTTTATTGATCTGGCTCAAGGTTTGGTTCCGCTGCCGGGGGGGTTGACATTGATCAAGGCGGAAACCCCTCTATAAACCTAGAAATGTTTCGCACGGAGGCAAAATTTTTAATCAGTCGGCTAGGAGAGAGAGGTAGTGTTATGAAACAGGTAAACAAACATCGGATCGGGCTGTTGTCCGCCGCCATCAGTCTGGTGCTGGCGGGGATTCCGCTGGCGGCAGCGGCCCAGGAGACGGAGCACCCGGATACATCCCCGGGCGAACTCCGCTATCAGGGTGCGCCGCATGCGGGCGAGGAGTCCAGGCGGGTGGTGACCCCGGGCGCGCCCGATATGACGGAAACTGAATACGCCCATGCCAAGAAGATATATTTCCAGCGCTGCGCCGGCTGTCATGGCGTGCTGCGCAAGGGCGCGACCGGCAAGCCGCTCACCCCGGACATCACCCAGGAGCGCGGCACGGCCTACCTGAAGGCCTTCATCGACTATGGCTCCCCGGCCGGCATGCCCAACTGGGGCACCTCGGGCGATCTGACGCCGGAGGAGGTCGATATCATGGCGCGCTTCCTGCAGCACGACCCGCCGGTGCCGCCCGAGTACAGCCTCGATGACATGAAGGCGGCCTGGAAGGTCATCGTGCCGCCGGAGAAACGCCCGACGAAACAGATGAACGATCTCAATCTGAAGAATCTGTTCTCGGTCACCCTGCGCGATGCCGGCCAGATCGCCCTGATCGACGGCGACAGCAAGGAGATCGCCGCCGTGATCGATACCGGCTATGCCGTGCATATCTCGCGGCTGTCGGCCTCGGGGCGTTATCTGTACGTTATCGGTCGTGACGCCAAGATCAACCTGATCGACCTGTGGATGAAGACGCCCGCCAACGTGGCCGAGATCAAGGTCGGCATGGAGGCGCGCTCGGTGGAGACCTCCAAGTACAAGGGCTGGGAGGACAAGTACGCCGTGGCCGGCACCTACTGGCCGCCGCAGTTCGTGGTCATGGACGGCGACACCCTGGAGCCGAAGAAGATCGTCTCCACCCGCGGCATGACGGTCGATACCCAGGAGTACCATCCGGAGCCGCGCGTGGCCGCCATCGTGGCCTCGCATCAGCATCCCGAGTTCATCGTCAACGTCAAGGAGACGGGCAAGATCCTGCTGGCCAATTACGAGGATCTGGACAACATGTCGATCACCAGCATCGACGCCGCCCGCTTCCTGCATGATGGTGGCTGGGATTCCAGCATGCGCTATTTCATGTCGGCGGCCAACAAGTCGGACCAGATCGCGGTGGTGGACTCGAAGGAGCGTGAGTTGGAGGCCCTGGTCGATGTCGGCAGTATTCCGCATCCCGGGCGCGGGGCCAACTTCAAGCATCCGAAATTCGGTCCGGTATGGGCGACCAGTCATCTGGGTGACGAAACCATTGCCCTCATCGGTACCGATCCCGAGGGCAATCCGGAACATGCCTGGAAGATGGTCGATTCAATCAAGGGCCAGGGCGGCGGTTCGCTGTTCATCAAGACCCATCCCAAGTCCAGCAACCTGTATGTCGACACCGCGCTGAACCCGGATGAGAAGATCAGTCAGTCGGTGGCGGTCTACGACATCAACAACCTGCATGGAGGGTATGAGGTGCTGCCCATCGCCGAATGGGCAGATCTGGGTGAGGGGCCCAAGCGCGTGGTCCAGCCGGAGTACAACTATGCCGGTGACGAGGTCTGGTTCTCGGTCTGGAACGGCAAGGACCAGACGTCGGCCATCGTGATCGTCGACGACAAGACCCGCAAGCTCAAGCACGTCATCAAGGATGAACGGCTGGTCACGCCGACCGGCAAGTTCAATGTCTACAACACCATGCATGACGTGTACTGAGACCGTCGGACGGGCGGCCCGCCGCCCGTCCCTCACTCCCGCTGTGGAGGACAACAATGAAAGGCGAGGCAAAGGTTCATCTGGTGGGTGCGGGGCCCGGCGACCCGGATCTGCTCACGGTCAAGGCGCTGCGGCTGCTGCAGGCGGCCGACGTACTGGTCTATGACCGATTGGTTTCAAGAGAGATTCTCAGGCTGGTGCCCGAGGGCGCGACCCGCGTGTGCGTGGGCAAGGCGCCGGGCAAGCACACCCTGCCGCAGGAGGAGATCAACCGCATCCTGGTCGAACTGGCCGCTCCCGGGCGCTGCGTGGTACGGCTCAAGGGCGGTGATCCCTACGTGTTCGGCCGTGGCAGCGAGGAGGCGCTGCATCTGCTCGCGCACGGCATCGGCTTCGAGGTGGTCCCGGGCGTGACCGCGGCCACCGCCGTCGCCGCCTACGCCGGCATCCCGCTCACCCATCGCGGCCTGGCCCGCGGCGTGCGTTTCGTCACCGGGCATTTCCGTGACGACGAGACGCTGGACTGGGACTGGGACAAGCTGGCCGAGGCCCAGACCACCCTGGTGTTCTACATGGGGCTGGGCCGGCTGGACGCCATCTGCGGCCACCTGGTGGAGGCGGGGATGCCCGCTGCAACCCCCGCGGCCGTGATCCAGCACGGCACCACCGTACGCCAGCGCCGGGTGCTGTCGGATCTCGCGCACCTGCCTGAAGACGTCCGCCAGGCCGGCCTGGCCTCGCCGGCGCTGATCGTCATCGGCACGGTGGTGGCGCTGGCCGAGACCCTGGACTGGTTCGGTACCCGGCCGGCCGATGCGACATCCGCCGACAGGCTCAGCCGCTATGCCAGCGCTTAGACGAATCGGGTCGCCATGCCGGCACCGGCATGCCGGGAACCGGCACAGCGCCGGGCTGCCGGGGGTGTTCCTGCTGCTGGCCCTGGCCGCCGGCGCCCAGGCCGAACCCACGGCCGCGCGCCAGGCCGAACTGCGCCACCTGCTGGAGCAGGACTGCGGCTCCTGCCACGGGCTGACGCTCAAGGGCGGGCTCGGTCCGGCGCTTACGCAACAGGCCATGCAGCGGCTGCCGCAGGAGATGTATGTGAACACCATACTCGACGGCCGCCCGGGCACCCCCATGCCGCCCTGGCGCGGCATCCTCACCGAAGACGAAGTGCGCTGGCTGGTGGAGGGGCTGCGATCGGGCTTTTGATCAGACCGAACAGGAAAGACACAGAACACACAAACAAATAAATAATGCGGGATGACCGAATGGATATCCAGGATAAAGCTAAACAGCCCGAAGCCGGTTCCCGGAATGACGGGACCCTGTGGTTCGTCGTTCTGCTGGGCCTGGTTCTCGCCATCAGCGGCTGCGCGACCCCCCAGCTGCGCGGCACCGGCGACCTGGGCCTGGTGATCGAGCGCGCCACCGGCTCGGTGCTGGTGGTGGATACCACTCAGCGCGCGAAGCTCGCACGCATCACCGGGCTTGGCGATCTCTCGCATGCCTCGGTGGTGTTCTCGCGCGATGCCCGCTACGCCTATGTCTTCGGCCGCGACGGCGGTCTGAGCAAGGTGGACATACTGAAGGGTGAACTCGTCGCGCGCAGCGTCCAGGCCGGCAATGCCATCGGCGGGGCCATCTCCCAGGACGGGCGCTGGGTGGCGGTGTCCAACTACGAGCCGGGCGGCGTGCGCATCTTCGACGCCCGCACCCTGGAACTGGTGGCCGATATCCCGGCCGGGTACGGCAATGGCCGGCGCTCCAAGGTCATCGGCCTGGTCGACGCCCCCGGCCAGCGGTTCGTGTTCAGCCTGTACGAGGCCGGCCAGACCTGGGTGGTGGAGTTCGCCGACCCCGCCAGGCCCGTCATCCACAAATTCACCGGCATCGGCCGCCTGCCCTACGACGCCCTGCTCACCCCCGACGGACGCTGGTACATCGCCGGCCTGTTCGGCGAGGACGGCATGGCGCTGCTGGACCTGTGGGACCTGGAGGCCGGCGTGCGCCGCATCCTGCACGACTACGGCAGGGGCGACGAGAAGCTGCCGGTGTACAAGATGCCGCACCTGGAAGGCTGGGCGGTGGCGGGCGATCTGGCCTTCGTGCCCGCCGTCGGACGCCACGCGGTGCTGGTCGTCGACATGAATACCTGGGAACAGGTCGACACCATCCCGGTGCACGGCCAGCCGGTGTTCGTCATGGCCCGCCCCGACGGACGTCAGGTCTGGGTCAACTTCGCCTATCCCGACAACGACCGCATCCAGGTCATCGATACCCGTGAGCGCGAAATCATCGACACCCTGCAGCCGGGCCCCGGGGTGCTGCACATGGAGTTCACCCCGCGCGGCAGCGAGGTCTGGGTGTCGGTGCGCGACGCCGACGCCCTGGTGATCTACGACACGGAAAGCCGTAAGGAACGCACCCGTCTGGAGGCGGAGAAACCCAGCGGCATCTTCTTTACCGACCGCGCGCACAGGATCGGTCTGTGAGGTGGACCATGAGCGAATCGACCGGACAGTACACTGAACTGGAGCAGCGGCTGCTGAACGATTTTCAGCAGGACCTGCCGCTGTCGCCCACCCCCTACGCCGACATGGCCGCGCGCCTGGGCGTGGACGAGCAGACCGTGCTGGAGACGCTGGCCGGACTGCAGGCATGCGGCGCGGTCAGCCGGGTCGGCCCGGTGTTCCGGCCCAACAGCATCGGCGTGAGCACCCTGGCCGCCCTGGCCGTGCCGCCGCCTGCCCTGGAACGGGTGGCCGCCTGGGTGAATGCGCTGCCGCAGGTCAATCACAACTACGAGCGCGAGCATGAGTTCAACCTCTGGTTCGTGGTCACGGCCGCCGACCGTGACGAACTGGACGCCGTACTCGACCAGATCGAGGCCTGGAGCGGCTGCCCGGTGCTGGACCTGCCCATGCTGGAGGATTACTTCATCGACCTGGGCTTCGACCTGAACTTCGCTCCACAGGGGAGGCGGCAATGAAGATGCATCCGCTCAAACTGGATGATCGCGACCGGGCCCTGGTGGCCCTGATCCAGAAAGGCCTGCCGCTGGTCCCGCGCCCCTATGCCGAACTCGGGCGCCGCATCGGCATGGCCGAGGACGAGGTCATGCAGCGAATGGACAAACTGCGCCTGTCCGGCGCCATCAAGCGCTTCGGCGTGATCGTGCGTCACCGCGAACTGGGCTACCGCGCCAATGCCATGGTGGTGTGGGATGTGCCGGAGGCGGAGATTGCCGAACTGGGCAACTGTCTGGCCCGCTACCCCTTCATCACCCTGTGTTACCGCCGGCCGCGGCGCCTGCCGCACTGGCCCTACAATCTGTTCACCATGATTCACGGCCAGTCGCGCGCGGCCGTGTGCGGCAAGCTGGCCCAGGTGATCGGTGAATGCGGCCTGGATGACATCCCGCACGAGATCCTGTTCAGCCGCCGCCGCTTCAAACAGTGCGGGGCGCGCTACTGCACGGCGGGCGAGACGGTGGAACCCGCCCGTACGCACGAGGAGGCCACGGCATGACTGCCGCCATGCAGGAACTGAGTGCGCTGGACCGGTCCATCATCAACCGGCTGCAGGACGGCATCCCGGTATGCGCGGCCCCCTACGCCGAACTGGCTGCCGAGCTCGGCACCGACGAGACCACGCTGCTCCAGCGGCTCCGGGCGCTGAAAGGTGCCGGTTACCTGAGCCGCATCGGTCCCATGTACAACGTCGAGCGCATGGGCGGGGCCTTCACCCTGGCCGCCCTGCGGGTGCCGGAGGCCCGCTTCGACGAGGTTGCCGGCATCGTCAATGCCTTCCCGGAGGTGGCACACAACTACCGGCGCGACCATGCCTTCAACATGTGGTTCGTGGTCGCCGTGGCGGATGCCGAGGCAATGGATTCGGTCTTGAGCCGCATCAAGGCGGCGACGGGCCTGGAGGTCTACAACTTTCCCAAACAGGAAGAGTTCTATCTGAGGCTGAAATTCGATGTCTGAAGCACTGGCCACCGCAACTCCACTGGACGGCGAAGCGCTCGAGCAGCGCCTGATCGAGTTGACCCAGCAGGGTCTGCCGCTGGTGCCGCATCCCTATCACCAGCTGGCCGGGCAGCTGGGTGTGAGCTCGGAGGCGGTGATGGCCGCCTTCCGCGCCATGCAGGCACGCGGTGTGGTGCGCCGCATCGCCGCCGTGCCCAATCATTACCGTCTGGGTTTTCGCGGCAACGGCATGTCGGTGTGGGACATCCCCGATGAAGCCGTGCGCGAGGCCGGCCGTGAGGTCGGTGCCCTCGACTGTGTCAGCCACTGCTATATCCGCCCGCGCGCACTGCCCGACTGGCCCTACAACCTGTTCGCCATGGTGCACGGCCGCGACCGCGATGCCGTGCATGAGCAGGTGGCGGCCATTGCGCAGATACTGGGCGGGCGGGTGCGCAGTCATGATGTCCTGTTCAGCACCGAGGTGCTGAAGAAGAGCGGCTTCCGGAGTGCGGCGACTTGAACGCAGTGAACGCAAAGGCGCAGAGGCGCAAAGGAATGAATTTTTATTATTGCCATCTCTGTGACTCCGTACCCGAAGGGCATAAACGTCTTGGCGAGCTCTGCGTTAATGGTATTCAGCTCAATAGGTGAATGAAATGTTCAGAATCACACGCTATCTGCAGGCCCTGAAAGACCCCAGGCCCTTCCGCCCGACCGGCGATCCGTCCGGCCCGGTGGTGATCTGGAACCTGATCCGGCGCTGCAACCTGGCGTGCAAGCACTGCTACTCCATCTCCGCGGACACCGACTTCCCCGGCGAGTTGGATACGCAGCAGGTCTACAGCGTGATGGATGACCTGCGGGCCTACGGCGTGCCGGTGCTGATCCTGTCCGGCGGCGAGCCGCTGCTGCGGCCGGACATCTTCGATATCTCCAGGCGCGCCAAGGCCATGGGCTTCTATGTGGGCCTGTCCACCAACGGCACCCTGATCGACGAGAACATGATCGGGCCGATCCGTGAGGTCGGCTATGACTATGTCGGCATCAGCCTGGACGGGATCGGCGAGACCCACGATTATTTCCGGCGCAAGCAGGGCGCCTTCGCCGAGGCGCTGCGCGGTATCCGCCTGTGCCGCGAGGCCGGCATCAAGGTCGGCATGCGCATGACGCTCACCCGCGACAATGCCCATCAGCTGCCCGAGGTGGTGCGGCTGATGGAAACCGAGGGGGTGGAGAAATTCTATCTCTCGCACCTCAACTACGGCGGCCGCGGTAACCGCAACCGCAAGGACGACGCCCATCACCGCATGACGCGCGAGGCCATGGACTATCTGTTCGACACCTGCTGGGATTACATCGAGGCCGGCACGCCGCGCGAGTTCGTCACCGGCAACAACGACGCCGATGGCGCCTGGTTGCTGCGCTGGGTGCAGCGCCGCTTCCCGGAACAGGCCGGGTATATCGAGCAGCTGCTGCGCGACTGGGGCGGCAATGCCTCCGGGCGCTGGATCGCCAACATCGACAACCTGGGCGAGGTGCACCCCGACACCTTCTGGTGGGATTATCCGCTGGGCAACGTCAGGCAGCGGCCCTTCTCCGCCATCTGGGAGGATACCTCCGATCCCCTGATGGCCGGGCTGAAGCAGAAGGAGCGTCCACTCGAAGGTCGCTGCGCCGAATGCCGTTACCGCGGCATCTGCGGCGGCAACACCCGGGTGCGTGCCTGGCAGCTGACCGGCAATCCCTGGGCCGAAGATCCGGCCTGCTACCTGGATGACGACGAGATCGGGGTGGCCGGCGGCGAACGGCTGGCGGTGACGCCCTATAAACGTTCAACGCAGAGACGCAGGGACGCGGAGGTCGCGAAGGAATACCGGAAGGGAAAGGTGTTCATTCCAGTCGAGCCGGTGTGACCAAAACGTGCCGGAAACGGACCATCTGAGAACGGCGCCTGCATAAGCAAAACAAGTTCCGTCATTGCGATGCCCAGACCCGGAGGGTGGGGTACCCATAATGAAGCCCGAAGGGGTTCTGTGGGAGAAGCGTGGCAATCTCATGCTGTGGCAGCATGCGGTTGGAGATTGCCACGTCACTTCGTTCCTCGCAATGACGACCAAGGCGGTACCATTTGGCCATGTAGTCCTTATTGCGACCTTACGAGGTTTATGGATTGCTGAAATGAATTTCATCCGTATTCATCCGTGCTCATCCGTGGCCGGAATCCTCGGCAGTATCCTCCTGCTGACCGGCTTCATTCCCCAGGCGTACGCCGAAGAGATCACCGCGCCGGAGCTGTACCGCCAGCACTGCGCCGAGTGCCACGGCGACAACCGCCTCGGCGGCATGGGGCCGGCACTGCTGCCGGATGTGATGCGGCGGCTCGAGCCGGAGCAGGCGGTTGGGGTGATTGCAGAAGGGCGGCCGGCTACCCAGATGCCGGCCTATGGTGACAAGCTATCAAAGGCCGAAATCCAGTCGCTGGTCGACTACGTGTTCACGCCGCCGGTGACCATGCCGGCGTGGAGTGAGTCGGACATCGAGGCCACGCACCGGTTGCTGGTCCCACGGGACTCCCTCCCGGTCGCGCCGGTCCATGAGGCCGATCCGCTCAACATGTTCGTGGTGGTGGAGCTGGGCGATCATCACGCCAGCATCCTCGACGGCGACAGCTTCGAGGTACTGAAGCGCGTGCCCACCCGCTATGCCCTGCACGGCGGGCCCAAGTATTCACCGGACGGCCGCTTCGTCTATTTCGCCTCGCGCAACGGCTGGATTGCCAAGTTCGACATGTACAGCCTGCAGTACGTGGCCGAGGTGAGGGCCGGCATCAATACCCGCAACCTGGCGGTCTCGGCCGACGGCCGCTATGTGATGGTGGCCAATTATCTGCCCAACAGCCTGGTGCTGCTGGACGCGCGGGATCTGCGGCTGTTGCGGGTCTTCGAGGTGGCCGATGATCACGGCAACGGCTCGCGGGTGAGCGCTGTCTACGACGCCCCGCCGCGGCAGAGCTTCATCGCCGCGCTCAAGGATATCCCCGAGGTCTGGGAGATCCGCTATGCCGACAATCCACTGCCGGTGTACAAGGGCCTGATGCACGATTATCGCATGGAGGAGGGCGTGGTCGACCGCGGCCCCTTCCCGGTGCGGCGGATCAAGCTGGACGATTACCTCGATGATTTCTTCTTCGACCAGAGCTATACCCACCTGATCGGCGCGGCCCGCAACGCCAGCAACGGCCAGGTGGTGCACCTCGATGTGGGCAGAAAGATCGCCGAGCTGGAACTGGACGGCCTGCCGCATCTGGGCTCAGGCATCACCTGGGAACATGAGGGCCGCCCCGTGCTGGCCACGCCGCATCTGAAAAAAGGCGAGGTCAGCATCATCGATATGCAGGACTGGAAGACCATCAAACGGATCAGGACCGAAGGCCCCGGTTTCTTCATGCGCAGCCACGAGAACACGCCCTACGCCTGGGTGGATGTCTTCTTCGGTCCGAACCGCGACAAGGTCCATATCATCGACAAGCGGACGCTGGAGATCGTGAAGACGCTGCAGCCCGTGCCCGGCAGGACCGCCGCGCACGTCGAGTTCGACCGCAGCGGCGAGCATGCGCTGCTCAGCATCTGGGATATGGAGGGCGCGGTGATCGTCTACGACGCCGCGACTTTCGAGGAAGTGAAGCGGCTGCCGATGGTCAAGCCCTCGGGCAAGTACAACGTTCACAACAAGATCACCCGGTCGGCAGGGACCAGTCATTGAGTGCGGGTAACGGTTTCCGGTGGCAGCGCCGGTTTTTTCAGGTCAGCCCCTCGGCCCGGTCCTCCAGCGCCCCCCGGTCATGGATGGTGACCTGGGCACCCTTGATGCTCAGGATGCCGCTGTCCTGCAGATTGCGCAGGATGCGCGAGAAGGTCTCGGGCTTGACCGACAGCCGCGAGGCCATCACCCCCTTGGGGATGTCCAGGCGGAATTCATCCCGGTCTTCGGGGGCCATCTTGAGCAGGTAGCTGGCCACCCGGCAGGTGCCGCTCTGCAGGCTGAGGTTGTCGATCTCGGCGATCAGGCCGCGCAGCCGCTGGCTCATGTCCCCCATGAGCAGGAAGCAGGTGTCGATGGAGTCGCGCAGCATGGCGGCGAAATCGCGCGAATCGATGGAGACCAGCTCGGAGGGTCCCAGGGCGGTGGCGTTGACGGGATAGGCCGGCCCTTCCAGGAACATCAGAGCCTCGGCGAAGGTGTTGCCGGCGCTGACGATGTCGATGACCTTCTCGTTGCCTTCAGGGGAGAGCCGCGACAGCTTGATCTGGCCGGAAACCACATAAAAAAAACGGTCGGCCGGATCACCCTGGGCGAACAGGGGCTGGCCCTCGTCCAGCCGGAGCAGACGGGCGCGTTGGGCGACCCGGTCCAGCTGGGCCGGCGTGAGGCGGGCAAACAGCAGGTGCCGGGACAGGTGTTGCTTGAGTTCCTCGCTCAAACCTGTATTTCCTTTGCTACTTTAAGGTAGTGTTGCTTGATGAATGTCAATGTTCTCAATCTGAAATAACCGTCTAATTTGCTCAGGATCGACCAACCAGGAGGCCAGTTCAATGTCACAAGTCTTCACCAAGGCGATGGCACGCAACATCTTCTATGGTGGCAGCGTGTTCTTCATCCTGTTGTTTTTGGCGCTCACCTTCGATACCAGCCAGGCCCTGCCGGAGCGGGACAATCGGCAGAACCTTACCGAGAAGGTGGCGCTGGGTAAAGCGGTGTGGGAGGAAAACAACTGCCTGGGCTGCCACACCCTGCTGGGCGAGGGGGCCTATTACGCCCCCGAACTGGGCAATGTGTACAAGCGCTTCGGCGAGAGCAAGGAGGCCATCAAGGCCTTCATCGCCAGCCGGCCGGCGGACGGAATCCCGGGGCGGCGCAGCATGCCCCAGTTCAACCTCAGCGAGGAGGAACTGGATGCGGTGGCGGAATTTCTGAAATACACCTCGGAAATCAACACCGCCAACTGGCCCCCGAATATCCAAGGTTAACCAGGTAGGAGAGCCGAGCCATGCAATACAAATCACAAGCCGTTGCCAAGCCCTACTTCATCGCGGCCATTGGCCTGTTCGTCGGGCAGATCCTGTTCGGTCTGATTCTGGGGCTGCAGTACGTGATGGGAGACTTCCTGTTTCCCGAGATCCCCTTCAACGTGGCCCGGATGGTCCACACCAACCTGCTGATCGTCTGGCTGCTGTTCGGCTTCATGGGGGCGGCCTACTATCTGGTCCCCGAGGAGGCCGAAACCGAACTGCACAGCCCGGGGCTGGCGTTGCTGATGTTCTGGATCTTCCTGGTCGCCGGGGCCCTGACCGTGCTGGGCTACCTGCTGGTGCCCTATGCCAGCCTGGCCCAGATGACCGGTAACCACCTCTGGCCGACCATGGGCCGGGAGTTCCTGGAGCAGCCCACTGTTACCAAGATCGGCATCGTCATTGTAGCCCTGGCCTTCCTCTACAACATCGGCATGACCATCCTCAAGGGCCGCAAGACGGTGGTCAGCCTGGTGCTGCTGATCGGCCTGGTCGGTCTGGCGGTGCTGTTTCTGTTCGCCTTCTACAACCCGGAGAACCTGGTCAAGGACAAGTTCTACTGGTGGTGGGTGGTGCACCTGTGGGTCGAGGGCGTGTGGGAGCTGATCC
>PABG01000072.1 GCA_002699185.1 Gammaproteobacteria bacterium
CCCGGCCGGTGAGCGACAGCCGTTCGGGGATGGTCTGCGGGCCGGCCGTCTCCGTCACGATCCCCATCTCCTGCGCCAGCCCGGTCGGGATGCGGGTCCGGCCCTCGTGGCTGGCGTACTGCCAGTGATGCTGCTCGCCGGCGATGACGGCATTGACCTCCACCTCGAAGGAATGCGGCTCGTCGACGGTCTCGCGGCTGCGCAGGTAATCGTCCTGCGGTACGAAACTGTAATACTCGATCTCATCCCCCAGCCGGGTGAGCCAGACCTCGACCTTCATATCCTGCGGGGCGACGGGTTGCCCCGCTTGCCAGGCATGCACATGAAACCGCGGCGGCACCCCCTGCTCGAACACGCTCAGTTCGAGTTCGCTCTCTCCGGCCTGCAGCAGACGGCCGCCGTGCGGGCCGCGTTCGACGTCCTCTTCGTGGTCGTGGGCGTCGGCTGCGCCATGGCCGTGACCATGCGCATGTCCGGCACCCGCCGATGCCTGCGCCGGGCCCTGTTCAAACATACGGACGGCCGCGGCCGCCGCCAGGCCGAGAATGATGACGACAAGGATCAGATTGCGCATCAGGGTTGATCTCCTGTGACAGGGCCGGCGCCGATCAGGCGCTCGAGCTCGATGCGGGAAAGGTGATAATCGGTCGCGCTCGCCAGCGCCTCCCGGCGCAGTTCCAGCAGGGTGCGGCGGGCCTGGGTGAGATCCAGCAGCGAATAGCGGCCCTGGGCATAGCCGCGGGTGTAATCAGCCAGCACCTGCTCGGCGGCGGGGAGGATTTCGCTGCGCAGTCGCCGGGTGCGCGTCCGGGCCTGCTGCAGCCGCTGATGGATGGCATACAGGGCGGCATGCAGTTCCAGGCGCTGCTGCTCCTGCTGCAATGGCTCCAGACGAACCCGGGCGTCCGCTTCATCGACATGGGGCGCCGCCCGCCGCCGGCTGCCCAGCGGGATGCTGGCCGAGAACATGAGCGCCGCCTCATCCCCCTCGCCCAGGTAGCGCACCCCGCCGCCGAATTCGACGTCGGGCCGGGCGCGCGCTGCCGCCAGCCGGCGACGGGTCTCGGCCAGCCGCGCGCGACTGGCGAAGCGGGCAAGATCCGGGTTGCGCTCCAGCTGCGTGGTATAACGCTCGAAGGGCCCGACCTCGGGCAGGCGGAACAGATCGGCCTCGACCCGCTTGAAATCCGGCGTGATCGCCGCCCACTGCGCGGCCAGTCCGACCCGGGCGCTGTCCAGTTCGCTGCTGACCCGGGCCAGTGCCAGTTCAGCCCGATCCACGGCGATGCCTGCGCGCGCCAGGTCGGCATCGGGACTGCGGCCGGCCTCCACCCGCCGGCGCACCGATTCACGGTTGGCGCGCACCAGTTCCAGCTCGTCCCGCGCCAGTTCGAGTTGCTGTTGCAGCCCGGCCACGCGAACGAACTGCCGTGCCGCTGCGGCCAGCACATCCAGCCGGCGGGCATCCTGTTCAGTGCGCAGCAACCCGAGTCGGGCACGCGCCAGTTCGGCCCGATGCCCGGGTTTATCGCCCATCTCCAGCACCCGGGACAGACTGAGGGTGGCCTCCGGCGTGTCCAGGCCCTCGAAGGGGCCGGTGCCCAGGATGTTCTCCACTTCCAGCCCCAAGCGGTAGGGCGTGCCCTGCCCGGCCTGGCGGACCCGGGCGCCGGCGGCATGGGCTTCGGTCTCGAACTGCTGCAGCTGCGGGTTTTGAGCCAGCACCCGGCCGATCACCTGCTCCAGCCTCAAACCGCCGCCCGCTTCCGCCGCCGCGGCCGACATCACCGCGGCCAGCAGCCCTGCGCCCAGGAGCGGCATAAGAATGGTATTTCTCATCGATCTGACTCCGTCTGTCCGGCCCCTACCGGCCGGCACGCCAGGGCGCGGGCACGAACGCCCGCACCGCATCGGCGGACCAGGATGATCAGCGGATATCTGCGTGCCATGTGCCGCCAGTAATGCATAACGGCTTCAGCCTACCGGGCCGGCCGACCGGAGACAAGGCATGCCGGACAGCCGCAGACCGGAACAAGGGCCATGAGGCCCGTTTCCGGCATGGCACGGATTGCCGGCAACGCCGCGCTTATCCCGGCCCACGCCTCCGCGCTACGATGCAGATTCCATCATTCCTTCGCGCGCCTGCGCGGTTTGAGGCCTTCCCGCACCCGCGCCTGAAAACCCGCACGGTTTCGCGATATACTTCCAGGCATGGATTCCGACGACGAAACCCTGCTGGAATTCCCCTGCGATTTCCCCATCAAGGCCATGGGCGCCTACACCGAGGAGTTCGAGGGTCTGGTGGTCAGCCTGGTGCGCCGCCATGCCCCCGATCTGGGCGAAGGCGCGGTGCGCACCCAGGCCTCGGCGAAGGGCAACTACCTGTCGGTGACAGTGACGGTGCGCGCCACCAGCAGGGACCAGCTCGACGCCATCTATCGGGAGCTGACCGCGGCCGATGAGATCGTGATGGTTTTATGAGCCCCGCGGACAAGCTGATCGTGCGCGACCTGGGCCTGCGCGACTATGAACCGGTCTGGCGGGCGATGCAGGAATTCACGGCCAGCCGCGGCCCCGACACCCCGGATGAGCTCTGGCTGGTGCAGCACCCGCCGGTGTTCACCCTGGGCCAGGCCGCGAAACCCGAGCACCTGCTTACCCCCGGCGACATCCCGGTGGTGCAGATCGACCGCGGCGGCCAGGTGACCTACCACGGCCCGGGCCAGCTGGTGGCCTATCTGCTGGCCGATATCCGCCGCCGCGGGCTGGGCGTGCAGGCCCTGGTGCAGAAGCTGGAACAGGCCATCATCGCGGTGCTGGCCGGCTATGGCATCGAGGCCTGGGCCGACCGCGCCGCCCCCGGCGTCTATGTCGAGGGCGGCAAGATCGCCGCCCTGGGCCTGCGCATCAAGCGCGGCGGCAGCTATCACGGCCTGGCCTTCAACATCGACATGGATCTGGAGCCGTTCTCCCGCATCAACCCCTGCGGCCACCCCGGCATGGCGGTTACCCAACTGAAAAACCTCGGGATTTCCAATAATATCCACAGGGTGGCGGCGGACCTGGTCTCGCAAATCACCCGCCAGTTGGGCTACACTGTTGCCTCCTCCGATTGAGCAACACCCCCGCCCTGCCGCGGGAATCGGCAATTTTTCTCCCCGTACATCAGGTAGTCAGCAGATGAACGAGACCCCGATCAAGCGCCAGCGCGGCGCCGACAAGACCGCCCGCATCCCGATCAAGATCGAGCCGACCGAGAAGCCGCTGCGCAAGCCCAAGTGGATCCGCGCCAAATCGCCGGCCGGCCCCGAGGTGCAGCGGCTCAAGCAGGTGCTGCGCGACAACCGCCTTTATACCGTGTGCGAGGAGGCCTCCTGCCCCAACCTGGGCGAGTGCTTCGGCCACGGCACGGCGACCTTCATGATCATGGGCGACATCTGCACCCGGCGCTGCCCCTTCTGCGATGTCTCCCACGGCCGCCCCGATCCGCTGGACGCCGAGGAGCCGATCAACCTGGCGCGCACCATCAAGGCCATGGGGCTGAATTATGTGGTCATCACCTCGGTCGACCGCGACGACCTGCGCGACGGCGGCGCCGGCCACTTCGTCGCCTGCATCGAGGCGGTGCGCGAACACAACCCGCAGACCACGGTCGAGGTGCTGGTCCCGGACTTCCGCGGCCGCATGGACCGGGCGTTGGACATCTTCACCCAGGCGCCGCCGGACGTGTTCAACCACAACCTGGAGACGGTGCCGCGCCTGTACAAGAAGGCCCGTCCGGGTGCGGACTACCAGTGGTCACTGGACCTGCTGCAGAAGTTCAAGGCCACCCATCCCCGGGTGCCGACCAAGTCCGGCCTGATGCTGGGCCTGGGCGAGGAGTTCGATGAGGTGGTGGAAGTGATGCGCGACCTGCGCGCCCACGAGTGCGACATGCTCACCCTGGGCCAGTACCTGCAGCCCAGCCTGCACCATCTGCCGGTGGACCGTTTCGTCACCCCGGAGGAGTTCGACCGCCTGGGCGAGGTCGCCCGCGAACTGGGCTTCTCCCAGGTCGCCAGCGGCCCGATGGTGCGCTCCTCCTATCACGCCGATCAGCAGGCGGCAGGCACCTTCGGCAAGTAATGCGCCCCGGTCTGCCGGGGTCCGGGCCGGACGATGCCCAATCTGCTCTGCGCCCGGCCCATGCCCCCGCTGCGGGGGCGACGAATTCTGCGATGACCGTTGCATTTCGTGATATTTGTCATACTCAGGCAACACCTGACGGGGATATATTCTAGCTCCATACAATAATCACTGGAGCAGGAAGCCATGGAGCACCGCTTTGGTCGCCGGCACGACGTTCAACTCACCACCCGGATCCATCTCGAACAATCCCGCCCTCTGGTCGCGCTGACCCGCAACATCAGCCGTCACGGCCTCAACCTGCCCCTGACCCATCCCGACCTTGAGCCCAACCGTATGGTCGAGGTCACAATCTCCGACCCTGGCGAGGAACATCACTGGCGGACCCGCGCGCTGGTCATTCACAGCTCGGACCGGAAAGGGACCGGCCTGGTTCTGGCAAAGGACCTGCCGGAGGAGTTCTATCGCGATGTGACCGGTTCCAGGCGCAGGCTGCAGGGATAGACGTCCCGATACTGTCAGGAACGAAAACAACAAACGGGACAGGACCAGACGCCCTGAATCCCGCAGAGAGCAGAAATGAAACAGCAAACCGAGAACCGTGCAGAGAAAAGAATCCCCAGGTCGATGAATGTCGTCCTGCACAAGGGCGGCAACGGACTGCTCGGCGGCAGAATCCGCAATATCAGCGGCAACGGCATCTACATCGAACTGACGCCGGAACAACGGATGAGCCCCGGCGACACCGTCAGGCTGGCCTTCAAGACCCACTTCGGTCTGCATATCGTGCCATCCCGCGTGGTGCGCGTGGATGACAGCGGCAGCGCCATGGCCTTCACCCGCCGGGACGACCGGCTGACGGCGGCACTGGCACGGCTGTCGCGGGAGGAATCCGGCTCGACGCCGGCGTAGACCCGGCGCCAGCGCTGTTGAGCCCTCCACCTCCCAGGGATCCAGACCGGCACAATCGAACGCATGCATCCGCACTCAATGAGTTCGGATTGAAGCCCCACCCATGTTTTTTTCATGGCTGCGTCTTCGACTCAGCCTCCCATCACACAACTTTCAGTTTCATTTCAGCCTGAGCGGATAGACTGCGTCGGCAATCGAACCGACACCGGACTCAACCGCCCCGTGCAATCCTGTTCCGCCCGTATTCATTTCCTGCCGATCATCGCCTTACTGGCGCTGGTGCAGCTGTTCGCACCGCTGGTGCACGCCCACACGGGCGACAGCCACCAGGCCGGTGTGCATGTACACGTTCCCGGCGTGGACCAGGACAGCGTCACCCCGGAGCTGAACTCCGACCCCGGAATCGAGATCGGCATCGAAGCCATGCGCAGGGAAAGCGGCAGCGTCATACCCGAGCCGGACACACCGCCCCTTGTCGTTTGTCTCCCTGAGACACCGGCCTTTACAGCCCCCCGGCGAGCCCTGTGTCGCGCCGCCCCCCGTCCCAGGAAAAACCGCTTTCCTGACGCCAACCCGTCGCGCGGCCCGCCAACTGCCGCCGCGCACTGAATCGAGCACCCGAAAGCATTTTCCCGCCTGAATTTTCAGGCATAACCTGAACTGGAGAGCATTTATGCCCATCCCACGCATGACTGCATGGGCTGCCGCATTCTGCCTGGCGCTGCCGCTCAACCTGTCGGCGGCCGGAGGCACGGATGCACATACCGACACCCTTACGCCGGATACCGCCCTGACCCTGCATCAGGTGGTCGAGGCCGCCCTGACCCGGCATCCCGACCGGGACCTGCCGCAGTCCGTGAAAAGGGAGGCCGAGGCCCTGTCCCGCCGCGGTGATGCCCTGCTGGCCGCCCCGCCCGCTGCCGCCCTCATCGCCTATACCGACCGGCCCACGGACGATCGCGGCGCGAACGAGATCGAAGCCGGCGTGGAACTGCCATTGTGGCGGCCCGGCGAACGTGCCGCGGCGCGCGACCTGGCGCGTCATGCCGGCGCGCAGGCCGAAACCAGCCGGGAGGTCTTCACCCTCACGGTCGCCGGCGAGATCCGGAACGCCCTGTGGGATCTGGCCCTGGCCCGAACCCGGTTGCGACTGGCCGGAGCCACCCTGAAGGATGCGGAAAAACGCGTCTCCGCGGTCGCCCAACGGGTCGAACAGGGCGACCTGGCCCAGGCCGATCTGCTGCTGGCCCGCAACGATCTGCTGATCCAGCGCCGCCAGCAGGTCGAGGCCGAGACCGAACTCATGCACGCCCAACGCAGCTACCGCATCCTTACCGGCCTGGACCGGTATCCGGAAGACTTCACGGAGCCGCGCATCGAGCAGACCGGGATCATGGCAACCCATCCCCTGCTGGCGCTCTATCGGGAGCGTATCACCCGCGCCCGGGACGCCACCCGCGCCGCCCGCCTCGAAGCCGCCGGTCGACCGACGCTGTTCGTCGGCAGCCGGCGCGACCGCGGCAGCCGCACCGAGCCCTACACCGACGCGATTGCCGTGGGCATCAACCTGCCGTTCGGCGGCTCTGCGCACCGCGACGCGGCCACGGCAAGCGCCGCCCGGAAAGTGGCCGACCTGCAGGCCGAACGCGACCGCCGTCAGCGGGCGTTGGAGACACG
This sequence comes from Gammaproteobacteria bacterium, assembly GCA_002699185.1. Taxonomy (GTDB): domain Bacteria; phylum Pseudomonadota; class Gammaproteobacteria; order Thiohalobacterales; family Thiohalobacteraceae; genus Thiohalobacter. The sequence continues at coordinate 6,715 of PABG01000072.1, forward strand.
GCTGCACGAGATCGGCCATCGCCTCGACCAGCTGGCCGCCTCCCTGCCCCTGGCCGAGGAACAGTCCCTCATCGCCGACCGCCAGCTGGAGATGGCCGAACTGGCCTTTGCCCACAACGAGATGGACCTGATCGATCTGCTCAAGCTGCGCAGCTCGGCCCGCGAAGCGCGCCAGGCCGTCGCCGAAATCCGTATCGAACAGCAGCGTGCGATTGCGCTGTACAACCAGACCCTCGGAGTCACACCATGAAGCCCCTTAGCCTGATGTTCGTCTGTACCGCCCTGCTCCTGAGCCCGGTGATCCGGGCGGCGGACAATCATCTTCAACTCGCCCCGGAGCAGATCGATGCCCTCGGCATACAGACCGAGGCGGCAGCGGCGGCTGACCGGATCGGCGGCCGCACCCTGCCGGCGCGTGTGCGCATCCCGCCGGACCAGGACCATGCGGTCACTTCACTGTTCGCCGGCCGCATCGCCGCCATCCGGGTGGTCGAGGGCCAGCGCGTCGCGGCCGGCCAGCCCCTGATCGAACTGAACAGCCCCGGCCTGCTGCAACAGCAGCGTGAGTACCTGGACGCACTCGATCAGAAGCAACTGACACAGGCCAATCACGACCGCGACAAAGCCCTATTCGAGGCCGGCATCATCCCCGAGCGCCGCCTGCTGGATACACGAGTGAAGCTCCAGGCCGCCCGCGCCGCGCTCACCGAGCAGGAACAGCTGCTCAGTCTGGGCGGGGTGCCTGCAGACGCCGTCGCAAGGTTGCAACAGACCCACCGGCCCCGGGCCACCGTAACCCTGCACGCGCCCGTCTCCGGCATCGTGACCGGGTTGATGACCACCGCCGGCCAGGCCGTCGCTGCGGGAGAAGGGCTGGTTCAGGTTGCCGCTATCGATCCCCTGTGGCTTGAGATCCGGCTGGCTGCCGAACAGGCACACACACTCGAGCCCGGCATGCGGGTCCAGCTCACCGGCCAGCCCGGCCTGAGCGGCACCCTGCTGTCCATCGGCCAACGCGTCGACCCCGCCACCAATACCCTGAGCCTGTGGGCACGCCTGGACGGCGCCAGCGACGGCATGCGGCCCGGCCAGCTGGTCAATGTGCGTATCGCCGCCGAGGCCCGCAACCAGGGATGGAACCTCCCGGCCAGCGCGGTATTCCAGCAGGGCGGCACCGAGTACATCTTCATGCGCACGCCCACCGGTTTCCGCCTCACACCGGTGCAGGTAATCGCAAGCCACGATGACAGGGTCATACTGCAGTCCGACGATCTCACTGCCGGCAGCCGGATCGCCGTGACGGGCATCGCCGCGCTCAAGGCCGCCTGGCTGGGCATGGGAGGGGGAGAATGATGGCGCGCCTGATCCAGTTCGCCCTGACCCAGCGGCTGCTGATGCTGCTGGCCGTACTGTTGCTGGCCGGCGGCGGCTACATCGCCTTCCAGGGCCTGCCCATCGACGCCTTCCCGGATGTCTCGCCTACCCAGGTCAAGATCATCGTCAAGGCGCCTGGCATGACCCCGGAGGAGGTCGAGGCCCGCATCACCGCCCCTATCGAGGTGGAACTGCTGGGCATCCCCGACCAGGTGATGCTGCGTTCGGTGGCCAAGTATGCGCTGACCGACATCACCCTGGATTTTGCCGAGGGCACCGACATCTACTGGGCCCGCCAGCAGGTGGCCGAGCGCCTCAACACCCTCTGGGGCGACCTGCCCGCGGGCGTGAGCGGCGGCATCGCGCCCCTGACCACGCCGCTGGGCGAAATGTTCATGTTCACCATCGAGGGCGGCGATCTGTCCCTGATGGAGCGCCGCAACCTGCTGGACTGGACACTGCGCCCCGCCCTGCGCACCGTGCCCGGCGTGGCCGATGTCAACGCCCTGGGCGGGTATGTGCGCAGCTTCGAGATCGTGCCCGACCAGGACCGGCTGGCCGCACGCGGCCTGACCGCCAGCGACATCGCCGCCGCCGTCATGGCCAACAACCGCAACGACGGCGCCGGGCGCATGAACGCCGGCGAGGAGGCGCTGCTGGTACGCGCCGAGGGCCGGATACAAACGCTGGACGATGTACGCGACATCGTGGTCAAGAGCGTGGCCGGCCTGCCGGTGCAGGTCGCCGATGTGGCCGAGGTGCGCATCGGGGCCGTGACCCGCTATGGCGCGGTAACCCAGAACGGTCAGGCCGAAACCGTGCAGGGCCTGGTGCTGGGCCTGCGCGGGGCCAATGCCCGCGAGGTGGTGGATGGCGTGCGCGCCAAGCTGGCAGATATAGCAAACACCCTGCCCGAGGGTGTGGAGGTGAAGGTCTTCTACGACCGCGGCGACCTGGTGCAGCGCGCGGTGCACACCGTGTCCAAGGCTCTGGTCGAGGCCATCGTGCTGGTGCTGATCCTGCTGCTGCTGTTTCTCGGCAACCTGCGTGCGGCGGTGACCGTGGCGCTGGTGCTGCCCCTGTCCGCACTCATCACCTTCATCCTGATGCGCCAGTTCGGCCTGTCGGCCAACCTGATGAGCCTGGGGGGGCTGGCCATCGCCATCGGCATGCTGGTCGATGCCGCCGTGGTGGTGGTGGAGAACATCGTCAGCCAGCTGGCCGATGCGAAGAGCGCGCGCAATCTGCCACGGCTGCACCTGGTCTATCGCGCCGCCCGCGAGGTGGCCGTGCCGGTCACCTCCGGCATCGCCATCATCATCATCGTCTTCCTGCCGCTGCTGACCCTGCAGGGGCTGGAGGGCAAGCTGTTCACCCCGGTGGCGCTGACCATCGTGTTCGCCCTGGGCGGCTCGCTGCTGCTGTCGCTGACGGTGATCCCTGTGCTGGCCTCCTTGCTGCTGAAACAGGTCAGCCACGCGGAGCCCTGGCTGCCGCGCAAGCTGCAGGGACTCTACCGGCCTCTCCTGCGCTGGGCCCTGAACAACAACCGCAAGGTCATCGCCACCGCCGTGGTGTTGTTCATCGGGGCCGCCGCACTCTATACCCAGATCGGCAAGACCTTCATGCCCACCATGGACGAGGGCGACCTGATCGTGCAGCTGGAGAAGCTGCCTTCGATCACCCTGGAGCAGTCGGCGGAACTCGACCGCCGCGTGCAGCAGGCGATCCTGAAGGAGGTCCCCGAGGTGGAGCGCATCGTCGCCCGTGCCGGCTCCGACGAGATCGGCATGGACCCGATGGGCCTGAACGAGACCGACAGTTTTCTGGTCCTCAAGCCGCGCGAGCAGTGGCAGGTCGCAGACAAGGATGCGCTGAAGGATAAGATCCGGGCCGTACTGGATCGCATCCCCGGGGTGAACTACGGCTTCACCCAGCCGATCGAGATGCGCGTCTCAGAGATGCTGACCGGGGTGCGCGGCGATGTGGCGGTCAAGCTCTACGGCAGCGATCTCGACCTGCTCAACCGGAAGGCGGAGGAGATCGCCGCCGTGCTGGAGACGGTCGACGGCAGCTCGGATGTCTTCACCAGCCGCAACGACGGCATGCAGTACCTGCGCCTGGTCATCGACCGGGTGGCCGCCGGCCGGCTGGGGCTGGACGCCGACCGCCTGGAATCGCTGCTGCGCGCCCAGATCGAGGGACGTAGGCTGGGCATCGTGCAGGAAGGCATCCAGCGCACCCCGCTGCTACTGCGCGGTCCTGAAAGCCTGCGCGACTCACCGGCCCGGTTCGCCGAGCAGCAGATCGCGCTGCCCGACGGCCGGCTGGTGCCGCTGGCCTCACTGGCCTCGATCGAACGGGTCGAGGGCGTGGTGTCGGTGGCGCGCGAGCGCGGCCAGCGCTTCGTGGTGATACGCAGCAATGTCAGCGGCCGCGACCTGGTCGGGTTCGTGGACGCGGCGAAACAGGCGGTGACCGACCAGATCGAACTGCCCACCGGCTATTACGTCGAATGGGGCGGCCAGTTCGAGAACCAGCAACGCGCTGCCAAACGCCTGGGCCTGGTGGTGCCGGTTTCGCTGGGCCTGATCTTTCTGCTGCTGTTCTCCACCTTCGGCTCGGTGCGCCAGGCAGTGCTGGTACTGTCCAACATCCCCTTTGCCCTGATCGGCGGCGTGGTGGCGCTGTGGTTGTCGGGCGAATACCTGTCGGTGCCGGCCTCGGTCGGTTTCATTGCCCTGCTCGGCATCGCGGTGCTGAACGGGGTGGTGATGCTGACCTACTTCAATCAGCTGCGCGCCCGCGGGATGAGTATGGCCGAGGTGGTGATCCAGGGCGCGCTGCGCCGGCTGCGTCCGGTGCTGATGACGGCCACCATCGCCGCCTTCGGGCTGGTACCCCTGCTCTTTGCCACCGGCCCGGGGTCCGAGATCCAGCGCCCCCTGGCCATCGTGGTGATCGGCGGCCTGGTCACCTCCACCCTGCTCACCCTGGTGCTGCTGCCCATTCTCTATCAACGTTACGGCGAAGCGAGGAGCAAGACATGAAGACGGAACACCATCTGCTGGTCCTGTCGGCGACGCCGGCCCTGGAAGAGGCCCTGATCGACTGGCTGCTGGAACACGGCGAGGGGACCGGTTTCACCACCCAGCCGGTGAGCGGCCACAGTTCCCGGCACGGCCATCTGTCGCTGGCCGAACAGGTCAGCGGCCGCGAGCGGCGGGTTCAGTTCCAGGTGCACGCCGGGGCCGAACGGATCCAGATCATGCTGCAGGGGCTGCGCCGGGATTTCACCGGGAGCGACATCCATTACTGGGTGACGCCGCTGGTGCTATCCGGCAACCTGGAGACCTGAGGCGAACCGCCCGTCATCATGGCAAGCAGTGGGCCGTGTCGCGCGCAAACGCCTTTTGCAAGCCCTGGCATACTAAGACAATCATAAACAAAGCCTCATTCAGAGCCACCCCCAGGGCGCAGATCAAGGCGCAGTGCGCAGGCAATGGCCCGGCCCTTGGCAAGCGCTGCAACGCCGAGCTGCGCCCTGGGGGTGGCTCCCTCCGGGCGGGCCTCTGGGCGGCCATCCG
>PABG01000073.1 GCA_002699185.1 Gammaproteobacteria bacterium
CCGGCTGCGCCGGGACAAGCCCGCGCGCAAGGTGGTCAAGTCGGCCCGCTGGCTGCTGCTGCGCAATCAGGCGGGGCTGAGCCCGCCGCAGAAGGTGCAGCTCAACGAGCTGCTGGCGGCCAATCAGGCCCTATTGACCGTTTATCTGCTGCGCGATGAGCTCAAGCGGCTGTGGCACTATCGCCGCCGGGGCTGGGCCCAGAAGGCATGGCAGAACTGGTTCGAACAGGCCCGGGACAGTGGCATCGATGCGCTACAACGCTTCGCCCGACGGCTCGGGCCCTATCTGCACGGCATCCTGGCACGCTGCCAGCACCCGCTTAATACCAGCGTGGTCGAGGGGATCAACAACACCATCAAGGTCATCAAGCGCCGAGCCTATGGCTATCGTGATGAAGAGTACTTCTTCCTCAAAATCCGCGCCGCCTTCCCCGGAAATGCGCGATGAACCTTTTTTTTGTGCCTGAGGCGGGCAGGCGCAGTGCGGCGTACAATGCCGCCATGCGCCTGGACCGCTTTCTCAGCCAGAACACCGCCCTGACCCGTTCCCGCGCCCGGCAGGCGATCCGCCGTGGCCGGGTGACGCTGGCGGGTACCGAGGTGCGGGATCCGGCGGTGGCGGTCATGGGGACGTCCGGCGTGTGCCTGGACGGTGAGCCGGTGCGCGAGCGCGGCCTGCGCTATTTCATGCTCTACAAACCGGTGGGCTGGGTCAGTGTCACCCGCCACGACCGTCATCCGACCGTGCTGGACCTGCTCGGGGTGGAGCCGCGCGAAGGGCTGCACGCGGCCGGGCGGCTGGACCTGTCGGCGTCGGGTCTGGTATTGATCACCGACGATGGCGACTGGTCGCACCGGCTGACCTCGCCGCGCCGGCAGTGCGCCAAGCGTTACCGCGTAACCCTGGCCGGGCCGGTGACCGAGGCCCAGGCAGTGGCGCTGCGAACGGGGGTGATACTGCGAGGCGAGAGTGAGCCGACGCGGCCGGCCCGGCTCGAAATCCTGGATGCCACCACCATCCTGCTGACGCTGACCGAGGGGCGCTATCACCAGGTCAAACGTATGTGCGCTGCGGTAGGCAACCGGGTGGTGGCGCTGCATCGGGAGGCCATCGGTCCGCTGGAACTGGATGCCGGCCTGGCGCCGGGGCAGTGGCGGGCACTGACGCCCGAGGAGGTGCGCCGGGCAGTGGCGGAATAAGGGCCGTGGGCCCGTTTCCGGCACAGCCTCGACCTGGCTTGCCGGGAACGCTGCGCTTATCCCGGCCTACACGCGGCTGAGGCCGGCTGGATCAGGTTTCCAGCCGGGTGAGAAACGCCTGTCGTGCCTGCTCCAGGCGGGCGTTGAGTTCGTCCTGCCGGGTCGGGTCGGCGGCGTCGGCCAGCAGCAGTGCCCGGCACTGTTCATGGAAGGCGTCGAAGGCGGCCAGCACCGTGGCGGTGGGCAGCGCGTCACGGGTCGGCGCGGCGGCCGCGGTCTCGGTCTCATCCCGGCAGGGCTCGACCTCGGCCGAGCGCTTGATCAGGCGGCGCCGGCCGCTGCCGGCATGCACGGACATCAGGCTGTCCTGCTTGGTATAGATCTCGTCCTGAAACCGGAACGTCTGCCCGATGCTGAGTTGGTGAAATCGCATTGACTGTAATCTCCAGGCGGATAGCCGCGGTCACGCCGGGTTTGCAGCCCGGGCAGTGCGGGTTTATCGTTGCATTTTATGCCGCTGCCCGGCGCTCGATGCAACAGGATGGGTATGGACCGTTCGCTGGCCCTGTTTCTGGACGAGGATGAGACCCAGCGTGTGATCAACACGCTGGAACGGGCCGATCAGAACCATCAATTGTGGCTGCGGCGGCTGCACAGCGGCCTGATCACCGGCCGGCCGGCCTTCGCCGATGACATCCTGGACCCGGTCGCGCACCAGCGCTGCAAGTTCGGCCTCTGGTACTATCACGAGGCCGCCGGTGTCATCCGCGAGCATCCCCACTTCACCGCCATCGAGTCATTGCACCGCAGGATGCACGACCAGGGGCGGCTGCTGGCGGGCAAGGCGCAGCAGGGCCGCGCCATCCGCGAGGACGAGTATGCCCACTTCATGGATCTGCAGAAGGGCCTGTGCGAACGCCTGGTCGGCCTGCGCGAGGAACTGCAGGTGCTGCGCTACTCCTTTGATTCCCTGACCGGCGCACTCAATCGCCAGGCCTGCGAACTGCTGCTCAACCAGGAATTCGCCCGGGTCAGCCGGGAGCAGGAGACCTGCTGCGTGAGCCTGGTGGACATCGATCATTTCAAATCCATCAACGACACCTACGGCCACATGGTCGGCGACCAGGTCATCAAGACCCTGTCCGGTCTGCTGCGCGAGCAGTTGCGGCCCTATGACACCATCTGTCGTTACGGCGGCGAGGAATTCCTGATCTCACTGCCGAATACCGACCTGGCGCAGGCCGCTGAGATCCTGGAGCGGCTGCGCCGCGAGATCGCCGGGCGCGAGATCGGCCTCGAGGCCGGCGACATCCGGGTGACGGTCTCCTGCGGCCTGGCGCGGCTGGACACCCGGGTGCCGCTGGCCGAAACCGTGCGCCGCGCCGACGAGGCCCTGTACGCGGCCAAGGCGGCGGGGCGCAACTGCATCCGCGTCGCCGCCGAGACCCAGGGCTAACAGGCCCTGGACAGGCCCTAGAACCCCGGGACCGGAGTGCGCTCCTCGAAGGTCCTGATGCCCAGCGGATTCCGCGGATCCACGCTGTCCTTGAACGGATAGCGGCGGTCGATGTTGGTGGTCTGGTAGACCTTCCCGATCCAGTTGTTGATGACCGCCTCGGCGCTGTCGTGCCAGGTGTTGTCCAGCCAGGGTGTGATCAGGGCCTCGGGCAGTTCCGGCAGGGGTTCGTTGCGCTCCAGCGCCCGGGTCAGCCGCTCTTGGTGCTCGTCCAGGATGGCCTGGATGGTGATGCTGAAGTAGTTGTCCGGGAACGGCGGGTAGTCCTCGCGCTCGCCGCTGGCAAAGCGCATGATCTCGCGCTTGTATTCCTTGAGCAGACTGATGGCGTCGTACTCCGGATGGCCCTGGAAGAAGATCAGCCGGAAGCCGTCCTCGCTGACAGCCAGGTGCACATCGGCCTCCTCGCTCTCCACCAGGATGTGCAGGCCGGCGGCCTCGAAATCCTCGCGGTCGATCTGGTTGAAACGCGAGTGCGGTACATCGAAGCGGGTGTTCATGCCGCTGACCAGCGGGTGGCGGCGCTGCATGACCCGGTGCGGGTATACCCCCCAGCGCTTGAAGCCCAACGGCCGGCGTTTGCGCCCGTAGCGGAACTCCATTACCGCATGGGTGGCCAGACAGGAGCAGACCGTGGAGGTGACGTTCGCGTAGGCCCAGTCGATGACCTCGATCAGGGGATCCCAGAACGGCTGCTCCGACAGCTCCGGGCCGACCACGTTGGCGCCGGTGATGATCAGCGCATCCAGGCCTTCCGCCTTGATCTGGTCGAAGGACTCGTAATAGCGCTCGACGTGCGCCTGGCCCTCGGGGCCGCGCTTGAGCTCCTTGAGCGTGAAGGGATGGATATAGAACTGGGCGATCTGGTTGCTTTCTCCGATCAACCGGAAGAACTGGCGCTCGGTGGCGGCCAGCGCGGCGTCCGGCATCATGTTCAACAGACCGATGTGCAGTTCGCGGATATCCTGACGAATTGCCTCGTCGTTGGAGATGATGGTCTCGCCTTCGCCGCGCAGGCGGTCGAAGGCGGGCAGTTCGGAATTGGCGACCAGTGGCATGCGCGTTTCCTTAGTGTCGGTCCAGGACGCTGCAGATCAGGTCCAGGAAGTCGATTTCGTCGCGGGCCTGGTGCAGTTCATCCGTGGTGATGGTGTAGCCGTGTTCCCCGGCAATCGCCTCGTAGCGCGGGATGCGGGAATAGAACAGCCGCGGGAAGATCCAGCGCACGAAGTCGTCGGGATCGATCAGGGCGACATAGGGCAGGCTGTTTTCCTGCATATAGATCTCCAGCTGCTCGTCCAGGAAGGCTTCGCGGTAGTACAGCGGCTTGGGCGAACGCTCGGCGCGGCGGATCAGTTCCTTCTCATCCTTCTCGGTGGCCTGGATGTAGAGGATCAGGGTGTGCTCGGCCAGGGCCTGCAGCGTCGGCGGGTCGTCCAGTTCGCACACGCTGCCGCCGGCATCATTGATGAAGTGCTGGTAGCCGTAGATCTGCCGCGCCTTGAGAATGAACTCGGGCACATCGCGCATGGCGGCGATCTCGGCGCCGTGGTGCAGGGCCTGGCGGCGCTTGAACTCCTTCAGGCCAAGCCCGCCCAGGCTGGGATTGCCGAGCTTGCCGAGGAAGCTGGAGACCGGCTGCAGGTTGTCCACCGTGATGTTGTTGATCACCTGAATCGAGTCCGAGCGCAGCAGATCGCGCAGGAACGGGATCTGCATGGCCTGCAGCTTGATGTTGTCCAGGATGGACTCGTCCAGGTAGCGGGTACCGATGCGGTAATCGCCGGAGAAGTGGAACCAGTTGCGCTGGCGCAGGATGTTCGACAGGCGTGTCTTGCCCACTCCCGACATGCCGAGCAGGGTGATGCTCTTATGCTCCCAGTCCCGGAATTCCTTCGCGCTCAGTTTCACTTGCTGTCTCCCGCCTGGCGGTGGGTTGATTGTCTTCCTGTATTCTAAGGGATTTTCCGCACTGGGGACATATGCCCGCTGCCGGCTGGGTTCTGTCATCATGATTGGATATCATGCACCCGTTACCCAGCATCCGGTTTGATATGAACGACGCTACGCTTGAATCGACCGCGGCCGGCGACGGCCTGCAGGCCAGCATCACCCGCCAGCGCCAGGCGCTGGAAGGCATGATCACCATCCCGCTGCAGCGGCTGGCCGAGCGCTGCGCCCAGGTCTGGCCGGAACGCGAATGGCTGAATCAGGCCCTGAGTTCGGGCCTGCACGAATTGCCTTACTGCCAGTTCCTGTACGTGACCAACAAGTACGGTCGCCAGATCTGCGACAACGCCAGCCACCAGGGGCTGCTGCCCGAGCATTTCGGCCGTGACCGTTCGGATCGCCCCTACCTGAACCGGGTGCTGCCGATCCAGGGCATGCTGCTGTCGGACTCCTACATGAGTCTGCGCGCCCACCGGCCCTCGATCACCGCGGTTCAGGTGATCCGCAAGGACGACGCGATCGTGGGTTTCCTCGGCGCGGACTTCGACCTGCGCGACCTGCCGCTGACGCGCGAGCTCTACGACGAACCGCACCACTGGCGCCAGATCAAGGGCGACCCGGCCATCCGCCGCAACGTCTTTCTGCAGACCCGTACCGAGACCGAACTGGACCGTCGCATCCGCGACGTGCTTGCCATCATGGAGGAGTTGATCATCGATCACGGGGTGTTCCACTGCATCCTGCATTTTTCCAGCAACCGCGCCACGGTCTGGTTCGTCGACGATCCCTATCGTTACCGTCTGCTGGACCTGGATGCACTCATCGATCCGGATGTCTGTATGGCCTTCGGGCGTACGCCCTATCCGGACAAGGCGGTGATCCCGGCCGTGCGCATCGGCGAGATCCTGGACGGCTTTCGCGAACTGCGTTTCGCCGACGAGACCATCTACCTGCGCTCCGGCTCTCTCAACATCTTCAACGGCCTGGTGGCGCTGACCTTCTCCTGCGACGGCAGTCATTACCTGCCCTATGCCGAATTCCTCGACCGCGGCATGCCTTTCTGGAGCGGAATCCGCGCTCCATCCGCCTGAAGCGTGCGGAATTGCCGGCGCGCGAATGCGCTACCCTGTACGCCGGACAACAATGCACAGGTCGGATCAGCCCGAAGGGCGTAATCCGACATCGATCGGAACCCGCGTCGGGTTACGCTGCGCTAACCCGACCTGCGAAGCTGGGAGCCTGTTCATGGGCACGAATCTGGTGGTCTACATCAATGGCAGCCGGCGGCTGGAGTTCGACCGCGGCCGCCCCCTGCCTGGCCAGGTGCGCAACCGCCTGGAGGCACTGGAACTGGAACTGGCGCGGGGCGTGGAACTGCCGCAGGGCCGCATCGATACGCCCACCACCGAGCAGAAGGCCCACTTCGCCATCGAGCAGCTGCTCAACCAGCTTACCCGCGAGGCGGGGGACTCGGCGGTCGCCTCCCTGTGGTGCGCCTATGTCGCCACCCGGCTGCCGGCGCTGGCCGCCATCCGGGGCGCCGAAACCCCCGAGGGCTTCGAGGTCGACCTGCAGTTTGACTGAAATCTGCCGTTAACAGGGAAGGATTCCGGAGGAACTTTCCCATGATGATGGCAAGCCATCCCTTCAATCTGGTGGTCGGGAGCCGTCTGCAGCTGGAGGCGGAAACCGATGACTGCAGCCGTCCCGTGACGCTGCTCGGCTATCTGGAGCCGCACTCGGTCATGCTCAGCTGGCCTGAGCAGGACGGCACCTGCCTGGCGCTGGCGGTGGACGAGCCGGTCCTGATCCGCTTCGAGGCCGGCGACAGCCTGTACCAGTTCCAGTCACGCATCCTGCGTACCTGCACCGATCCCTATCCCTACCTGCATATCGCCTTCCCCGAGGGCGTACACAGCGTGCAGGGCCGACGCGCCTCGCGCATCCCGGTCAACGACATGGCGATGATGCTGGTGATGGAGGAACAGGGGCAGAAGCTGTCGGTGGCCCTGGCCGACATCAGCATGACCGGCGCCCGGCTGGTGGCCGGTACGCGCCTGGGCGAAGTCGGGGAGCGCTTCTCCATCGAGATTCCGAGCATGAGCGGTGACGGAGGCCGGCGCCTGGTGCTGCCCTGCGAGGTGCGCTATGTGCGCGAGGAGATGAGCAGCAATGCCGGCAAGCGGGTCTATCACCACGGCGTGGAATTCGCCGGTCTGAATCACCAGGCCCTGGCCTTCATCGAGCAGTATATCGGCAACAAGGTGGTCGAGCGCCGCGGTGCCGGGGGGTGATCACCGTTTTCGCTGCGGCGACGGACAACATTGCCGCTGCCCCGGTCAGGTGAAGACATCAATGCCGCGTTTCGGCGGCTCGTCCTCGTCGACGGTTTCGGGATTGCGGCGGCGCTCGCGGTTGCTGCGGGTGTCGAGCAGGACGGGGATATCACGCTGGCGCCGGTCGGCGCCCTTGCGCCGTTCGCGTCGCTGCGGCTGCAGTGACGGCGGCGGGGATTCGGGCTGCGGCCGCGACTCGGTGCCGGCGATGGCCGGCTTGGGCGCGGCGGCGCTGACGGCCCGGGTCTCCTTCGGGCCGGTGTTCTCCCGCTCCAGCGCCCGGGTGCCCAGGTCATCGGGCCGGTAATTGGTGTTGATGGTAACCATCTGACTGAATTCTAGGGGCTTGTCCGCGGTGTCGCCAGCCGCTTCGGCGGCCCGTCCGGGGTTTCAGGCCCGGGCCAGCAGCAGCCCGGCGGTATCGGTGAACTGATTCCCCGCCTCTCCAATAACGGCCGCGGCATCGAAATCTTCAGCCTTGAGTTCCAGGATATCCCACACCACCGGGTCGACCGGGGTCTCCGGCGCCGCCGTCTCGGCAAAGGCGCCGATCTCGGAACGATTGGCCAGTGTCTCGCCCAGGTGGACGATGGCTGCCTCGATCCGGGCCTCGGCGGCGTAGGCGGGGAGGTGATGGAAGCGGATGGCCTCGCACAGCGCCTCCGGCAGGTTCCAGCGCTCGGCCAGGGCCGCGCCCACCTCGGCGTGGGTGAAGCCCAACTCGGCCAGTTCGGCCTGGTGCAGAATGGCCTCGTCGCCGTCGCTGACCAGCAGCAGGTCGCGCATCAGTTCGGGCTGGCGGGTATACAGGGCCAGGCTGCCGATATCGTGCAGCAGGCCGGCCACGAACAGCCGCTCCGGATGCAGGATCCGGCACTCGCGGCCCAGGTTGCGTGAGATCAGGCCGGTGTAGAGCGAGTGCCGCCAGAAGGTGTCGATGTTGACCAGCTTGACCGGCAGGTTGGAGAAGGAACGGATGGCCGAGACGGCGATCACGAGGCTGTACAGTTCGCGCACCCCGAGTACGGTCACGGCCCGGCTGACGGTGTCGATGCGGCGCGGGAAATTGAAGAAGGAACTGTTGACCAGCCGCAGCAGCCTGGCGGTGAGGCTGGGGTCATGGCTGATCGCGTCGCCGATGTCGCGGGCCGAGGCGTCGTTGGACTCGATCAGATCGAACACCTTCACACAGACATCGGGCGGTGAGACCAGGTAGCTGACGTCGTCGACGATCTCCGTGATCAGGTCCGGGGCAAGGTCACGGGTGGCGTGGGATTCGATATTCTGCATGGCTACCCCGTCGTATGGCTGACAGTATCTCCTGTTACCGGGATTGTCGGCCCCGTGGCCGCGGAGTTGAGCCAGCCCGGGCCGGTCGGCCGGATTTTGCGCCAGCGATCACATTTTTCAGCATCGGGGCTGAGCCTTTGCATGGGGCGGCCGAAACAACTCACGCAGGAGAACTAATTCAACCGGACCGCATCGACGAGGCACGCCATGAGAGTCGTTCACATGAATGAGTACGAACGCAGCCGCAGGGGACTGGATCAGCGCAGAGCGAACGAACTGCTGCGCGCCTGCCGCGAACAGGCGAAGCAGCATCTGTGTGCTGCCGTGGGCAGAATGCTGGACAAGGTCGACGACGCCCTGTTCGAGTTGGCCGAAAAGGCCGAGAACAACGCGGTCCAGAGCCAGTATTTCGATGCCATGCGGGAAGTCCGGATCAAGCGCAGTGAAATGGAGCGGATTTTCCAGTCCACCCTGATCGACGGCTTCAATACCGCTGTTGCCCCGGCGCCCGCCGGCAGTGCCGCCGGCCGGGAGGGCGATGAGTTGGAACTCGATCTGGTGGGCGACGACGAAATGGAGGAGAACCTTGCCGTCACAAACATGGTCCAGAAGATCGAAACCGGCTGCACCCAGGAGTTGGGGATGCTGGATCGACGCATGGGTTATCTTCTGGGCGATGAGGCGCTGGAGGGCCACGCCAACCCGGTCGGGCCGCGGGTGCTGTGCAACGCCTTTCTGCAGGCCTGCAACCCGGTCGAGTCCGGCCTCAAGGTCAAACTGATCATCCTCAAACTCTACGACCGCTATGTGGTCAGCGAGGATATCCTGCCGCTGTACAAGACGCTCAACCGCTTCCTGGTCAGCCAGAACGTGCTTCCCGACCTGCGCTCCCGGGTGCCTTCGAAATCACGCGCTGCGACGGCGGGCGGCACGGCTGCCGGCGCTGACTCGCAGGCGCCGGCCGGGGAGGATGAGCAGGATCAGGGCCCCGACCTGTTCGCCGCGTTGCAGCAGCTGGCGCCGGCGGGCGGCTACGGGGCGCCCGCCGGCGTCAGTAGTGTAGGCGGTGTAGGCGGTGGCTTC
>PABG01000074.1 GCA_002699185.1 Gammaproteobacteria bacterium
CGGCCTGCGAGCGCGTGCCGCCTGCCCTGTTGGAACAGCTGGCCCCGGGGGGGCGCCTGATCGCGCCGGTGGGCGGGGCCTTCAGCCAGGAGTTGCTGCTCTACCGCAAGACCGCCGATGGCCGGATCAGCAGCCAGGATCTGCTGCCGGTCATGTTCGTGCCGCTGGTCGACCGGGATGGCGGCGAACCGCCGGGGACGGCCGGCGATGTCTGACAGCGGCACTGTCGACGCCGGCTGGGAGCATTTCCAGCATGGCGCCGACATCGGCATCCGCGGCGTCGGCGCCACCCCGGCCGAGGCCTTTGCCCGCGCCGGGATGGCCCTGACCGCCGTGATCACCCGGCCCGAAACCGTGCAGCCGAGGCAGTCACTCACCCTCGCCTGCCAGGCCCCGGACCTGGATTTTCTGTTCCTGGACTGGATCAACGCCCTGGTCTATGCCATGGCCACTGAAGGGCTGCTGTTCGCCCGCTACGAGGTCGCCATCGACAACGGCAGACTGCAGGCCACGGCCTGGGGCGAGCCGGTGGACCGGGCCCGGCATCAGCCCGCGGTGGAGGTCAAGGGCGCGACCCTGACCACGCTGGAGGTGCGGCAGCTTGCCGACGGCCGCTGGCTGGCGCAATGCGTGGTGGATGTCTAATCTTGTTCCCGTCCGATATGCAGGGAGCCGGCCAGTGGGTCGGGTTAGCGCAGCGTAACCCGACAAAGGCCGCGGCATGTGTCGGGTTACGCCTTCCAGGCTGACCCGACCTACCATTACCGGGAGGAATACTGAGAGTTGAAGCCATGGACCCTGACCGCTTCACCCAACTCGACGCCACCACCTGGCAGATCCCGCAGCAGGGCAACATGCGGGTGCCGGGCATTCTGTATGCCGACCGGCAGCTCATCAGCGACATGGACGCCAAGGTCTGGGAACAGCTGACCAATGTCGCCGCCCTGCCCGGCATTGTGCAGGCCGCCTACGCCATGCCGGACGCGCACTGGGGCTACGGCTTTCCCATCGGCGGCGTGGCCGCCTTCGATCCCGACCAGGGCGGCGTGGTCTCGGCCGGCGGCGTGGGCTTCGACATCTCCTGCGGCGTGCGCACCCTGACCACCGGCCTGAGCGTGGACGAATTGCAGCCGCACCGCGAGACCCTGGCCGACTTCCTGCTCTACCGCATCCCCGCCGGCGTGGGCAGCACCGGCCGCATCCGGCTCAAGGACGCGGAGATGACCGCCATGCTGGAAGGCGGCGCCGACTGGGCGGTACGCCAGGGCTACGGCCGGCGCGAGGACCTGGAGCGGATCGAGGAACACGGCCGCATGGCCGGCGCCGTGCCCGAGGCCGTCTCCGAACGCGCCCGCAAGCGCCAGCGCGACGAGATGGGCACCCTGGGCTCGGGCAATCACTACCTGGAAGTGCAGGCGGTGAGCGAGATCCACGACCCCGAGGCGGCCACGGCCTTCGGGCTGCAGCCTGATGCCGTGGTGGTCAGCATCCATTGCGGCTCGCGCGGCCTGGGCCACCAGATCGGCACCGAGTTCCTGCGTGAAATGGCCTTGAGCGCCCAGCAGTATCACATCAGCCTGCCCGACCGGGAACTGGCCTGCGCCCCGCTGAACTCGCCGCTGGGGGAACGCTACCTGGGTGCGATGCGCGCCGGCATCAACTGCGCCCTGGCCAACCGCCAGATACTGACTCACCTCACTCGCGAGGTGTTCGCGCATGTGCTGCCCGAGGCCGATCTGCAGCTGATCTATGACGTCTCCCACAATACCTGCAAGGAGGAGACGCACACGGTCGGCGGTGAAAAGCGCCGCCTGTTCGTCCACCGCAAGGGCGCGACCCGGGCGCTGGGGCCCGGTCACCCCGACCTGCCGGAGGCGTTTCTGGACAGCGGCCAGCCGGTACTGATCGGCGGCTCCATGGGCACCGCCTCCTATGTACTGGCCGGCATGGCCACCAGCGAGGGCAAATCCTTCGCCTCCGCCTGCCACGGCGCCGGCCGCGCCATGAGTCGGCACCAGGCCACCAAGCGCTGGCGCGGTGAGGACCTGATCGACGAACTGGCCGGCCGGGGGATTATCATTCGCAGCCACTCCTACCGCGGCGTGGCCGAGGAGGCCCCGGGCGCCTACAAGGATGTCAGCGCCGTGGTCGAGGCCGCCGAGCAGGCCGGCCTGGCACGCAAGGTGGCGCGGCTGCGGCCGTTGGTCTGTATCAAAGGATGAAAGATCAGGGGATGAATGATGAATGGCCACGGAAAACACGGAAAGCACGGACAATGTATATTTTGTTAGGCGGATGAATGAAATTTTCATCGTCATTCCCGCGAAGGCGGGAATCCAGTAACCACAATGGCATCTGGATTCCCGCCTTCGCGGGAATGACGGGCAACGGTAACGGGTGATTGCGGTTTTATTCCAATATGGTTTTGTCCGTGCTTTCCGTGTTTTCCGTGGCCATCTTTAACCGAAGGTAAAAATGCCCACCGACAACGAACAAATCGCGGAAATCTTCGACGAGATCGCCGACCTGCTGGAGATCGAGGGCGACAACCCCTTCCGTATCCGCGCCTACCGCACTGCCGCCCGCAACCTGCGCGCGCTGAACAAGGACGTGCGCCGGATGCGCGAGGCCGGCGAAGACCTGACCGACTTCCCCGGCATCGGCAAGGACCTGGCCGCCAAGATCGAGGAGGTCCTGGACACCGGCCGCTGCCGCGCCCTGGAGAAGCTGCGCAGGAAGGTGCCGCCCGATCTGGGCGAGTTGCTGCGTCTGCCCGGCATCGGGCCCAAGCGGGTGCATGCCCTGTACCACGATCTCGACATCCAGAACCTCGACCAGCTGCAGCGCGCCGCCCGCGATGGCGAGATCCGCGAGTTGTCGGGCTTCGGCCCCAAGACCGAGGCACGCATCCTGGAGGCGGTCGAAAAGCACCGGGACAGCGAACGCCGCTTCAAGCTGGCCGAGGCCGCCCGTTACGCCGAACCGCTCAAGGCCTGGCTGGAACAGGGCAAGGACATCGAGCAGGTGGTCATCGCCGGCAGCTACCGGCGGGCGAAGGAGACGGTCGGCGACCTGGATATCCTGGTGATCGCCCGCGACGGGAAGCAGGCCATCCAGCACTTCACCCGCTATGAGGATGTCGACACGGTGGTCTCAAGCGGCAGCACCCGCGCCACCGTCATTCTGAGCAACGGCCTGCAGGTGGACCTGCGGGTGGTGCCCAAGGTCAGCTACGGCGCGGCCCTGTACTACTTCACCGGCAGCAAGGCGCACAACATCGCCGTGCGGCGTATCGCCCAGAAGCGCGGCTGGAAGATCAACGAATACGGCCTGTACGAGGGCGACAAACGCATCGCCGGCGAAACCGAGACCAGCCTGTTCAAAAAGCTCGGGCTGGCGTATATCGAACCCGAACTGCGCGAGAATCGCGGCGAGATCGAGGCCGCGCGCGAGGACAGACTGCCGCAGCTGGTCAAGCTCAAGGATCTGCGCGGCGACCTGCACTGCCATACCAGCGCCAGCGACGGCCAGGGCTCGCTCAAGGCCATGGCCGAGGCCGCCCGCGACCGGGGCCTGGACTACCTGGCGATCACCGAGCACTCGAAGCACCTCGCCGTCGCCCACGGCCTGGACAGCGACCGGCTGCTGAAACAGGTCGATGCCATCGCCGAATTGAACGACAGCCTCGAAGGCATCACCCTGCTCAGCGGCATCGAGGTGGACATTCTCGAGGACGGCAGCCTGGATTTGCCCGACGAGGTACTGGACAGACTGGACCTGGTCATCGGCGCCGTGCACAGCGAATTCAACCTGAGCAGGAAAAAACAGACCGAGCGCATCCTGCGCGCCATGGACAGCCCGCACTTCACCCTGCTCGCGCACCCCAGCGGCCGGCTGATCGACAAACGCGAACCCTACGCCGTGGACATGGAACGCATCATTCACCAGGCCGCGCAGCGCGGCTGCTACCTGGAACTGAACGCCAATCCGGAGCGGCTGGACCTGCTGGACAGCCACTGCCGGCTGGCGAAGGAGGAAGGCGTGCTGGTCAGCATCAATTCGGATGCCCACAGTCCAGCGGCGTTCGATAATCTGCGCTTCGGCATCGGCCAGGCCCGGCGCGGCTGGCTGGAAAAGGACGACGTGCTCAACACCCGGTCACTGACCGCATTGCGCAGGCTGCTCAAACAAACCAGACAGTAGGATGGGTGCAGGCGCCCCGGCGCCGTAACCCATCGGGTGCCCGCCGCGACGATGGGTTGCGCTGCGCTCCACCCATCCTACTTGCTGCCTGTATTATATCGCCCGTGCTTTCCGTGGCGCTCCTGAGCTTCAGCCCGCATCCTCGAAATCGATGCTGATGCGATCCCCGGCCACGGGGCGGAAATGGGTGTCTGCATAGGCCTGATGGTCGGGGTGGTTCCTGTAGCTCTCCACCACTTCGGCATGCGCGAAGCGCACCACCCAGCAGTGGCGGTACTTCGCCTCCTCCTGCAGGGCATGGCCGGTGAACACCCGGCGCACGCCGGGGATCTGCCCCAGGGTGTCGCGGCCGATGGCCATCAGCTCATCGACCTGCTGGGCATCGGCGCCCTCGGTGTTGTAGACGATGACATGCTCGACCTCCTGCCAGGGTGCGGCTTCGGCCAGCACCGCTTCGGCCCGGCCGGCACTGCCCCACAGCCGGATGCAGCGCTCGACCTCCTCCTGGATGGCCGCGGCCACCCCCTTGACCAGGCCGGTGTAGCCGCATTCCTTGTCAGCCTCCGCATTGGCGCGGATGCGGCGGGCGGCGGCATCGGAAAGCGCAGTGTAATAGTTGATCTTGGTCACACCGTTCTCGATCAGGGCAGTGAACTGGGCATCGCTCAGCCCGGTGCCGCCGTGAATGACCAACGGGATACCCAGGGCCTGGTTGATCCGGCCCAGGCGTTCGATGTCCAGCTGCGGCTCGCCGCGCATGCGGCCGTGCACGGTGCCGATGGACACGGCCAGAAAATCCACGCCGGTCCGCTCGACGTATTCGCTGGCCTCCTCAACCGAGGTGTAGATGACCTCGCCCGGGTGGCGTTCGGCGTCCTCGCCCTCCACGCCGGCGACATAACCCAGTTCGCCCTCCACCGGCACGCCGCAGCCGTGCGCCATGTCGACGATGCGGCGGGTATAGCCGACGTTTTCCTCGAACGGCTGGGTGGAGGCATCCACCATGACGCCGTTGCAGCCCAGGCGGATGCCGGCGATGGCGCTCTCCAGCGAGGCGCCGTGATCCAGGTGAATGGCCACGGGCACATTGGCGCGACGCGCCGCGGCCTCGACCGCCGGCATGATGATCTCGAAGTCGAAGTACTCGAAGTGGGATTCGGCCAGGCTGAGGATCACCGGCGCCTCGCAGCGCTCGGCTCCGTCGAGGATGCCCTGGAGAAAATCCAGGCTGACCAGGTCGAAGGCACCGACGGCATAGCCGTTGCGGTGGGCATGCTCAAGCATGTCTTTCATGTTCACCAGGGCCATTGAGGCAACCTCCTGTAGCGGCTTGACAGAGAATTCAGTCCGCTATTCTGCCCCAGGTGAACGATCAGAATAAATAAATATCCGAGACACGGATCATAAGGTTTTACTTATGATCAAAGCAGTGTATGGACGTGCTCGCGCACCTCCTCCGCGCTGTGCTGCACCAGGTTCTTGTGCAGGGTCTCGGCAACGGCACCGGCCACGCCCTGTGGAAGCGCGTCCCGCAGCGCACCGAGGAATTTCGGTGGTGCGACCAGCACCAGCCGGTCATAGGCCTTGTCGTTCAGGCCCTGCTCCAGCCGGGTGGCGATCTCGCGCGCGAACCTGTGCATCTCCTCCACATGCGCCGGGGTGGGCTCGTCCAGCACATGCGGGCCGCTGCCGGCCTCGCCGCTGTCATGCCCGGGCCGGTCGCTGACCAGGTCGCGCTCATGCAGGCGGCCTTCCGGATGCACCAGGTCCTCATGCTCGACCAGATCCGCCCCCGCGGTCGCGGCCGCGTAGATCTTCGCCCGGCTGCTGTCGGCCACCACTACCCAGGTTCGACTCATGACGTTGCCCTCCTGTCTGCTGTTTGGGTCATCCCTGACCTTATTTATAGGCCAGACAGCAGCGGGCCGTCATGACCTGGATCAGCTAACACCGTGAGTGTCGATGTATTCCAGCGCCCGGTCGATACGCGCCAGGGTGCGCTCGCGGCCGAGCAGGTAGAGGGTGACGTCGATGGGCGGCGAGACCGGTCCGCCGGACACGGCCACGCGCAGCGGCTGGGCCACCTTGCCCAGTTTCAGGTCCAGCGCCTCGCCCACCTCGCTCACCGTGCGGTGGATCGCCTCCTGCTCCCAGGGTTCCAGTGCCGCCAGGGCTTCGCGCAGCTTCGCCAGCGGCTCCCGGGCCTCGGCCTTGAGGTTCTTCTTCGCCGCCTTCTCGTCATAGCCTTCGATGTCGCGGTAGAAGAAGACGCTGTTCTGTGCCATCTCCACCAGGGTCCTGGCCCGTTCCTGCTGGGCCACCACCACCTGGCTGAGTTCCGGCGCCGGCGCCGGGTCCACATCCAGCTTGCTGAAATGGTAGCTGAGGTGGCGCGCCACGTGCTGCGGCTCGCTGCTCTTGATGTAGTGCTGATTCAGCCACAGCAGCTTGTCCGGGTTGAAGCTGGAGGCGGCCTTGTTGATGTCGGGAATATCGAACAGTTCGATCATCTCCTCGACCGAGAAGATCTCCTGGTCACCGTGGGACCAGCCCAGTCGCACCAGGTAATTGATCAGGGCCTCGGGCAGGTAGCCCTCCTCCCGGTACTGCATCACGCTCACCGCGCCATGGCGCTTGGACAAACGCTTGCCGTCGTGACCCAGGATCATGGGCACATGGGCATAGACCGGGGGCTCGACCCCGAGCGCGCGCAGGATGTTGATCTGACGCGGCGTGTTGTTCAGATGATCGTCGCCGCGAATCACATGGGTAATGTCCATGTCGGAATCGTCAACCACCACAGTCAGGTTGTAGGTGGGTGAACCATCGGTGCGGGCGATGATGAGATCGTCCAGCTCGCTGTTGCTGAACACCACCCGGCCGCGGATCAGGTCATCGACCACCACCTGGCCGTCCTGCGGGTTGCGGAAGCGGATCACATGAGGCGCGTCCGGCGACGGCGGCGCGGTGAGCTCGCGGCAGTGACCGTCGTAGCGCGGCTTTTCCTTGCGCGCCATCTGGTCCTCGCGCAGCTTCTCCAGCCGCTCCCTGCTGCAGTAGCACTTATAGGCGTGGCCGGATTCCAGCAGCTGATCGACAATGACCTTGTAGCGGTCGAAGCGCTCGGTCTGGTAGAAGGGCCCCTCATCGTATTCCAGCCCCAGCCAGGTCATGCCCTCCAGGATGGCGTTGACCGACTCGCGGGTGGAGCGCTCGAGGTCGGTATCCTCGATGCGCAGCACGAAACTGCCGCCGTGCTTGCGGGCATAGAGCCAGGAGAACAGCGCCGTGCGGGCGCCGCCGATGTGCAGATAGCCGGTCGGGCTGGGGGCAAAACGGGTACGTACGGTCATGGATATCCCATCCAGTGAGGTAAGCAGGCGCGCATTCTAGCAAATCGCGCCCGGACGGCGCGATGCCGGTACATCACGGCCGGGTGCGCAGCATCCGCCCGGAATACAGAGGTTTAGTCAGCCGCACGGCGGCATAGAGGATGGTCGCGACTGGTGCAGTTGATTTTATATCCCTGACTCCGCTACTATTTGCCGCCTTCCCGGGCGGTTAGCTCAGCGGGAGAGCACTGCCTTCACACGGCAGGGGTCACTGGTTCAATCCCAGTACCGCCCACCATGAAATCAAGGACTTGGCCGGCACCGGTCAGGTCCTTTTCCTTTTCTACCCCCCCGGTCTGCGGCCATTGCGTCGGCCGGTGTGTGCGTTGCAATCCCGGCCGGTTCCATGCTGAACTTGGCCCTGACTCACTCCCCACCCCGGTTGACCTTGAAGGGACTGACATGGAAGCGGAAGTCAGGGAAATCCGTGATCACTTCGCCCAGTATCCTCCCTTCGACAATCTGAGCGATGAACTGCTCGACCGGGTGGCCGGCTCGGTCGAGATCAGCTACTTCAAGGCCGGCACCACCATCCTCGAGCGGGACGCGCCGAACCATACGCTTTATTACATTCGCAGCGGTGCCGTAGAGGTCTATCTGCACAATGGCCAGCTCTATAACCAGCTGGGCGAAGGCGACATCTTCGGCCAGTTCGGTCTGTTGCGTAATCATCGTGTACGCTTCCCGGTCAAGGCCATCGAGGACACCCTGCTGTACCTGATTCCCGAGTCCGTTTTCGAGCAGCTGTGCGACGAGGATGAGAATTTCGCGGACTTCGTCGAACTCACGGGCTCCCGGTTGAAGAGCACGGTCGAACAGAGGCTGCGCGACAACGACATGATCGCCACGCGCGTGCGCCGGCTCATCACCCGCATGCCGGTCATGATCGAGGAATCCGCCTCCGTGCAGGATGCCGCGCGGCTGATGACCGAGCATGACGTCTCCTCGGTGCTGGTCCTGGCACCGGGCAACGATGAGGATTCCGACCGGGTCTTCACCGATACCGAAAACCGGCAATGGCGGCTGGCCGGCATGGTGACGGACAAGGACCTGCGCGTGCGCGTCCTCGCCGAAGGCGCCCCGGCCCAGACCCCGCTCTCCGCCATCACCCATGGCCGGCTGATCACGATCCAGTCCGACGAATCGGTGAATGAAGCGATGCTGGTGATGCTGCGCAACAATATTCAGCGCCTTCCCATCCTGCATCGGCGGCGTCCGGTGGGCGTGGTGCACCTGTCCGACATCGTGCGCTACGAGACCAACAACAGCGCCTACCTGGTCAGCAACATCTTCAACCGGAGCTCGGTCAACGCCCTGGCGCGCCTGACCCCGGAGATCCGGGCCGCCTTCGTGCGGCTGGTGGATGAAGGCGCGACCTCGCAGATGATCGGCATCGCCATGTCAAGTGTGGGCCGCAGCCTGATGCGGCGCCTGATCGAACTGGCCGAGGCCGAGCTCGGGGAGCCCCCCATTCCCTACTGCTTCATGGTGCACGGCTCACTGGCGCGCAATGATCAGTCCATCACCACCGATCAGGACAACGCGATGGTGCTGCACGACTCCTTCGACCCGGATCAGCACGATGCCTATTTCAGGGAGCTCGCCCAACGCGTCAGCGACGGGCTCGATGCCTGCGGCTACCCCTACTGCAAGGGCGGCATCATGGCCACCAACGAGCAGTGGCGCCAGCCGCTGTCACAGTGGAAGCGCTACTTCGAAACCTGGATCGCCAGACCCGATCCGCAACGGCTGCTGCACAGTTCGATCTTCTTCGATCTGGACGCCGTCTATGGTGAGGAGCGTTTCGTCGAGGAACTCCAGGACCTGGTTGCCACCCGCGCCCAGGCCAGCCCGCTGTTCCTTGCTGCGCTGGCGCGCAACGCACTCAGCCGTACCCCGCCGCTGGGACTGTTCCGCACCTTCGTGCTGGAGCAGGACGGCAAGCACAACAATTCCATCAATATCAAGCGCCGCGGCGTGGCCCCGATGAACGACGTGATCCGGGTACATGCCCTGGGTGTTGGCTCGCGCTCGCAGAACTGCTTTGAACGGCTCGATGACATCGAGCAGGCCGGCGCCCTGCCCTCCGGGCAGACCGACAAGCTGCGTTATGCGCTGGAGTTTCTTTCCAGCGTACGCCTGCGCCACCAGGCCTACGAGATCAAACACGAACACCCGCCCGACAATTCCATCGACCCGGAGCAGGTCTCGGATGTCGATCGCCACAATCTCAAGGAGGCCTTCCAGATACTGAGCAACGCCCAGAAGTTCCTGCGCTTCCGCTACCCCAGTCCGGGGCGGTGACCGCCATGCCGGATGATCCCCAGGGTCGTGAGGAAGCGCCGGGCTGGCCCGAGTATTTCGCCCGCCAGGCACAGGCCTGCAGGACCCCCGCGCTCAGACGCTTCTACGCTGCCGGTCTGCCGGCTGCAGATACCCCGGTAGCCGACGCCCCCCTGCTGGCACTGGATTTCGAGACCACCGGACTGGATCCCCACAGGCACGCCATCGTCAGCATCGGCATGGTGCCGTTCGATCTGCGCAGCATCCGCCCGGCGGCGGGACACTACTGGGTGATCAAGCCGCAACGGCCGTTGCGGGAGGAATCCATCGCCTTCCATCGCATTACGCACTCGGAGGTCGAGCAGGCCCCGCCCTTCGAGGCCGTGCTCGACGAGATCCTGGCCAGCCTCGCCGGCCATCTGGTTGTCGTGCATTGCCGCAATATCGAACGCCCGTTTCTGGATGCCGCGGTGATGGCCGCGCATGGTGAACACTGCCTGTTCCCGCTCATTGACACCATGGCGCTCGAGGCCCGCCACGAGCGCATCGATCGCTGGCGGCGCCTCAAGCGCTTCCTCGGCGTCCAGCCTGTCTCCATCCGCCTGGCCGACAGCCGCGACCGCTATGGCCTGCCGGCCTATTCCTCCCATCATGCCAAGGTGGATGCGATGGCCACGGCCGAATTGTTCCAGGCCCAGATCGCGCGCCACTACTCGCCGGACACACCGGTCTCCGAGCTCTGGCTGTAACGCCTGCCCATCCGGGCGGACATGAAAAAAGGCGGCCGCGGCCGCCTTTTTTCACCGGATTTGGGGTACCCGCTCGCGCGCATCGCTAGCGCGGCTCGCTTCTCAGCCCCATGATGATGGCAAAGCAGCCGACCAGCAGCACCAGGGTAAAGGGCAGTCCGGCGGACACCGCGGCGGCCTGCAGCGCTGCCAGTCCGCCGCCGAGCAGCAGCGCGATGGCGATGGCGCCCTCGATCACGCCCCAGAACACACGCTGCGGCTTGGGCGCATCGATCTTGCCACCGGCCGTGATGGTATCGATCACCAGCGAGCCCGAGTCCGAGGAGGTGACGAAGAACACGATCACCAGCACGATGCCGATGAAGGAGGTGATATCGGCCAGCGGCAGCTGCTCCAGCATCATGAACAGCTGCAGCTGCAACTCCGCATTGACGGCGCCCTCGAAACCATCCCGGAGCTGCTTGATCGCCGTGGTGCCGAAGGCCGTCATCCAGAACACCGACACGATCGACGGTATCAGCAGCACGGACACCAGAAATTCGCGCACCGTGCGGCCCCGGCTCACGCGGGCGATGAACATGCCCACGAACGGCGACCAGCTGATCCACCAGGCCCAGTAGAAGGTGGTCCAGCCCTGGCTGAAATTGGCATCCTCCCGACCGAAGGGATTGGCCAGGAATGGCAGTTCCACCAGGTAACTGCCCAGATTGGCGAAGAAACCGGTGGCGATCATGAGCGTCGGTCCGACGAAGACCACGAACATCAGCAGCAGGAAGGCCA
>PABG01000075.1 GCA_002699185.1 Gammaproteobacteria bacterium
CGGTTGGAGATTATTCGCTGCGCTCACCCCTTCGGGGCCGCCCTGCGGGCGTTCTGCGCTCGCAAGCTCGCTTGTGCCACGTCGCTTCGCTCCTCGCAATGACGAATAAATCAGAAGTTCCTCAGGAAAATGTTCGTGGATTTCGTGGGTTTCGTGGCCATATCCTCAAGTGTAAAACCGTGCCAGGCGCTCGGGCGCCAGGCCCAGGAAATAGCCCAGGCGCAGGCCCCACATCAGCACAATCGTGCGGATCACACCGCCCTGCTCCCAGCGCCGGCCGGAGGTTTCGATGTGCTGACGCAGGCACAGCGGCGGACTGATGCGTTTAAGCGCCCGACTCAGTTCGATGTCCTCCATCAGCGGCTGATCGGCATAGCCGCCGATTTCCAGAAACACAGCGCGTCGCACGAAGATACCCTGATCGCCGGTGGCGATACCGCTGAGCCGCGAGCGCAGATTCATCATCCGGGCCACCAGCCCCAGCAGGGGCGTGCGGCCGTTGATGCGCACATCGAAACGTCCCCACGCCCGGCCCGGATTGGATTGCATGGCCTGCAGCAGCACCGCAGCATGCCCATCATCGAGCCGGGTGTCCGCATGCACGAACCAGAGGATATCGCCGCCTGCCGCCTGCGCCCCGGCATTCATCTGCAGCGCCCTGCCGGGCGCTGTGCACAACACCGTGTCGACCCGCGGCCGGGCCAGCATCACTGTCGCGTCCGTGCTGCCGCCGTCGACCAGGATCACCTCGTGGCCCTGCACCCGCAGCGGCTGCAGCGCATCGAGCAGATCGGCGATGCCGCCGGCCTCGTTCAGGGCCGGGATGATGATGGACAGACGTTCAGCCACCCAGCGCCCCGCCGCAGCTGCTGCCCTGCCCCGCCGTGCAGCCATAGCAGTGATCGGCCACGGCAATGGGGCGGCCCTCCAGATCCCGGTCGATCAGTTCGGACAGATGGGTATTCCCGCCGCGACTGCCCGGCAGGGGAATCCCCAGCATCTGATTGAAGTCGCAGTCATGGACATGGCCCTGCCAGTCGACGCTGATCAGGCTGCGGCACATGACCGTCTCCAGGTTATCCGGACAGTGCGCCGACTTGAGCAGGCCCATGTAGTCGTCGAAGCCGCCATGGGAGACCAGGGTGCTGCCGAAGCGCGCGATGGGCATGTTGGTCAGGGCATAGAGATGGTTGAACACCACGCCTTCGCGGCTGCCGAGCTCACGCCGGTAGTCGGCCTCGAGCTGGTCCTGGGGCGGCGGCAGGTAGGGCCCCAGCGGGTTGTACATCAGGTGGAGTTCGAGGCCGCTGTCCGGCTGGCCGTAGCCCAGGGCGTTCAGCCGCCGCAGGCCGCGGATACTGGCCGCGTACACCCCCTTGCCGCGCTGGCTTTCCACGTTCTCTTCCAGATAGCAGGGCAGCGAAGCAATGATCCCGACCCGGTGCCCGGCCAGGAATTCGGCCAGCCCCTCCTGGCCGGGTTCCTCCAGGATGGTGAGGTTGCAGCGGTCGATGACCTGCACGCCCAGCGCGCGCGCCGCACTGACCAGTTCGCGGAAACGGGGATGCAGTTCGGGCGCGCCGCCGGTCAGATCCAGCTGCCGCACGCCGCTCGCCTGCAGGAAGGCCACCACGGTCTGCAGGGTGGCACCGTCCATCATCTCCCTGCGCGTGGGCCCGGCATTGACGTGGCAGTGCAGACAGCTCTGGTTGCACCTGTAGCCCAGGTTGACCTGCAGGGTCTGCAACGGGCCGCGGCGGATGGTCGGAAAATCGGTTTCGCGCAGTAACGGCAGGGTGGCGTGCATTCCGGTCGGGCTCCTCGGGAATCTGGCAGACTGTGGGTTGGACCATGGTCGGAGTGAAAAAGTTTTGGCATCTTCCCCCTCTCCCCCGGCCCTCTCCCCAAGGGGAGAGGGGGACCGCTTGTAATGGCTCCTGCATGCAACGAATCTCTCATTTTGCATTCCCCTCTCTCCCCTTGGGGAGAGGGCCGGGGTGAGGGGGGAGCCATACACCCCCCTTCATTTCTCCACTGGATAACCCTGCTGATTCCAACTCACCATGCCCTTGCGCACCACGTGCACGTCGGCGAACCCCTGCTGAACCAGCAACCGGGCGGCAGCGGCCGACATGCGGTCGGTGCGGCACACGGTCGCGACCGGGCGTTCCTGGTACTCGCTCAACTCCTGCAGCCGCTGTTCCAGTTCGTTGAGCGGAATATTGACCGACCCCGGGATATGGCCCAACTCACCGTGGTAATCCTCCGGCTGGCGCACATCCAGCAGCAGCAGATCCTCGCCGGCATCCAGCCGTCGCTTGAGTTCATCCGTGGGCAGCAGCTTGCCCTTGCGGATGATGGCGATCAGCCGCGGCAGGAAGGCCACCACCGCCAGCAGCGCCAGCGCCAGCAGTGCCTTCTGAATCAGCCCCTCGCCGCCGGCCACCGCCTCGCGCCCGGCATAGCCCAGATAGGTATAGGCGAGCGCGCCCGGCAGCATGCAGATCCAGGTGGCAATGAGGTAATGCAGGAAACGGATGCGGGTCAGACCCAGGGCATAGTTGAGCAGGTTGAACGGAAACAGCGGCACCAGGCGCACGAAGGCGACAAAGCGCCAGCCCTCGGCCTCCACGCCCTGGATCAGTTGCTTGAGACGTCCGCCGGTGCGCCGCGCCACCCAGTCCGAGGCCAGATAGCGTGCCACCAGGAAGGCCAGGGCCGCGCCCAGGGTGGCCCCGGTGAGATTGTAGAAGGTGCCCAGCACCGGCCCGAACAGCGCACCGCCGGCCAGCGTCATCACCGAGCCGGGCAGGAAGAACACCGCGGCGATGGCATACAGGGCCATGAAGGCCAGCGGCGCGACCGCCCCGGCCTCGCCGATCCAGGCCTCCAGCGCGGCCACGTCGAAGCGGTCGCGGTAAATCACTGCCAGGGCAATGCCGGCCGCCAGCAGCGCCAGCAGCAGGAGACGGCCGGTGGACTTCATTCGCCGTCCCCCCACTTGCGCCGGTTGATGGCATAGCCTGCGGTGCCGCGGCTGAAGGGGATGCTCAGCAGCCCCGGCAGCCAACTGCACCAGCGCTCCTCGCGGAAGGTGCGGATGCCGATGGTCATGCCCTCATGGCCGGCACGCGGCTGGTCGCGGTAGGTGCCCAGCAGCCGGTCCCACCAGGGCAGGTTGAAGCCGAAATTGCTGTTGGTCTCATCGTCCTCGACCGAGTGATGCACCCGGTGCATGTCCGGCGTGACCACGAACCAGCGCAGCACCCGGTCCAGCGCAGCCGGGATGCGCACATTGCCGTGATTGAACATGGAGGTGGCGTTAAGCAGCACCTCGAACAGCACCACGGCCAGGATCGGCGGACCCAGCACGACGATCACACCGAACTTGATCACCATGGACAGCAGGATCTCCAGCGGATGAAAGCGCAGCCCGGTGGTGACGTCATAGTCCAGGTCGGCATGGTGCACCCGGTGCAGCCGCCACAGCGCCGGGATGGCATGCACCATCACGTGCTGCAGCCAGATGAAGAAATCCAGCGCCACCACCGAGGCCAGCACCGCCAGCCAGAAGGGAACCTCCAGATAATTGAAGATGCCCCAGCCCTGCGCCTGGGCGAAGGCCGCCATGCCCACGGCCGCGGCCGGGAACACCAGCCGCAGCAGCACCGTGTTGAGCACCACCAGGCCCAGGTTGTTGGACCAGCGCACCGATTTGCTGTGGCCGGGCACTCGCCGCGGGGCCAGGATTTCCCACAGCGCCATCAAAACGAACACCCCGACGAAGAACCCGAGGCGTATCTGCGCCTCATGGGCCAGGATCCAGTTCTCGCCCGCCATGGTCTCATCCTCTCGCACTTGCATCCGGCCGCGGCCGGATATACTCTAATTGCAATTATTCAATTGATTTATTGAATACAATATACGGCAATCCGGGATGCGTCAATGAGCTTCAACGTCAAACATGCCCTGTTCACCCAGTTCGCCCGCATCGGCAAGGTCCTGGGCAACGCCCACCGGCTGGCCCTGATCGAGTACCTGGCCCAGGGCGAGCGCAGCGTGGAGGCGCTGGCGCAGGTCGCTGGACTCAGCGTGGCCAATACCTCGCAGCATCTGCAGCAGCTGCGCCAGGCCGGGCTGGTGGAGACCCGCCGCGAGGGCCAGCGCATCCACTACAGACTCTCCGGCGATGACGTGGTCACATTGCTGGACGCCATGCGCCGGGTGGGCAACCGCCACCTGGCCGAGATCGACCAGCTGATCGACACCTATCTCACCACCAAGGACAGTATGGAACCGGTGGCGGCACAGGAGCTCATGAAACGGCTGAAACGCGGCGAGGTCACTGTGCTGGATGTGCGGCCCGAGGAGGAATATGCCGCCGGCCATCTTCCAGGCGCGGTCAATATTCCCCTGAACTCGCTGGAGAAACAGCTCGCCGCTCTCCCCGCCGACCGGGAAGTCATCGCCTACTGCCGCGGTCCCTACTGCGTGCTTTCCTACGACGCCGTGGCCGAACTGCGCCGGCGCGGCTACCGGGCCCGGCGGTTGGAGGAAGGCTATCCGGAATGGCGCAGCGCCGGGCTGCCGGTGGAGGAAACCCGGCACTGATTCCGTGGTCCAATTCCGTAATAACAGCCAGCGGAGGCGGCCATGCATAACCCAGCCGAAAAACTGATCTTCGTCTACAACGCCGACAGCGGCCTGTTCAACACCGCCACCGACATCGCGCACAAGATCCTGTCGCCGCAGACCTATTCCTGCGACCTGTGTGCCCTGACCCACGGGCATTTCAGGATCCGCAAGGAGTGGGTGGCCTTCCTGGAATCGTTGCCGCTCGAGCAGGAATTCCTGCACCGGGATGAATACCGGGCACGTTACGGCGGGACGGAACCACAACCACCGGCCGTACTGCTGGATACCGGCGAGGGCCCCGAACTGCTGCTCGACCGCCAGGCCATCGCCGCCTGCCGCGACCTGGCCGCGCTCAAGCAGCGCATCCGCGCCGGTCTCGATGCGCATCAGGCGGCGACCGCGTGAATTCATCCAGGCATGCCCGGCGCTCGAGATGACGCCTTCGGTTCCGTCATTCCTGCGCAGGCAGGACAAAAGCGCGCAGCGCGTTGAACGCCCAAAGGGCGGCCCTTTATGCCCTTCAGGGTAGTAGGGCGAGCGCAGCGAGTAATCCAGTCACCGCGGCGGCCTCGGAATAACGACCGGGGCAGTTCCGTCACAGACGCAACCGGATGACGCCAGCTTCGCTGGCTGATCAGAAAGCTGAAAGGAAACCCGTTATGCCGACACCCATCCGAACTCTCGCCGGTCTGGCCCTGACCGCCGCCCTCGCCTTCCACCCGGCCCTGGCGGAACAACTCGACCGGCTGATCGTGCACAAGAGTCCGACCTGCGGCTGCTGCGGCAAGTGGATCGATCACATGGAAGCCAACGGCTTCGCCGTCACACCGGTCGACGTGGCCGATCTCGGCCGGATCAAGCGCGAGCACGATATCTGGCCCGCCTACCGGTCCTGCCACACCGCCGTGGGCGAGCGGACCGGCTATATCTTCGAGGGCCATGTCCCGGCCAGGATCGTGGCCCGCTTCCTGACCGATCCGCCGGCAGGCGCCAGAGGCCTGAGCGTCCCGGCCATGCCGGTGGGCAGTCCGGGCATGGAAGTCGGTGACAAGTTCATGCCCTATGAAGTATTGCTGCTGGAGAAGGACGGCGGGACCCGGGTCTATGCCCGGATCGATTCGCCGGAACAGCAATACTGAAATCCCGGATCGACCCGGTGGACAGAACCCGGTCATTCCCGTTTATCGCCAATCCCCATCCGGATATCCAGCGTCCTGGCCACGAAGCCCACCGTGGTGCCCTGCACCAGGATGCTGAACAACACCGCCCCGAACACCATGGACTGAATTGTCCACCAATAAGGAAGCTCCACCGGCAGCGACAGTACCAGGGCGATCGCGATCGCCCCGCGCAGTCCGCCCCAGAACAGCAGCCCCTGCCAGGCCCATGAGACCGGTTGTCCCAGCAGTCTGGAGCCGAACGCGGACAGCCCCACCGACAGGGCGCGCGCGACCAGCATGGCGGCAATGGCGATCAACATCGCCAGCCATTGATGGGTGAACATGTCATAGGTGATCACCAGGCCCAGCAGGGCGAACACCAGAGCATTGAACAGCAGGCCCAGCCATTCCCAGGTACTGGCGGCGCTGTCCAGGTGCGCGAAGTCCCGCAGCAGGACCCTGAAGGTCAGCGCTGCCGAAACCACGGCCAGGATGCCAGAGACGTGCAGAATGTGTTCGGCCAGGTAGAAGCTGCCCAGGGCGGTGATGACGGTAACGATACTGATGACGGGGGCAGAGGCCAGCCAGCGGGCCATGCCGGCGGCGGTCAGGCCGAGCACCAGCCCGGTGACAAGACCGCCGAAAAACACCTGGCCGAAGTCGGCGGCAAGACCCGCTCCTGCCCCCCGGGTCTCACCCAGGGCAAAGGCCAGCACGATGCCGACCAGCACCACCGCGGCAGCGTCATTGAGCAGGCTCTCGGTTTCGATCAGCGCTTCCAACTCCCCGGGCGCCTTCATGCTCTGCAGTTTCGCGACCACGGATACCGGGTCGGTGGCGGCGAGGATGGCCCCGGTCAGAATGGCGGCAATCCAGGGAAAGCCGGCGGGATGGGCGATGCCGTAATGGACCAGCACGGCCGTGACGAAGCAGCTGATCAGCACCCCGGGAACGGCGAGAATCACGGCCGGCACGAGCACGCGCTGCAACACCCGGGGCCGTATATGCCAGGCCGCCTGGAAGATGAGTACCGGGAGGATGATATAGAACACCAGCGGCTTGAAGTTGTATGCCCTGATCCCGGTATCGAAGCCAGTTTGTACAACAATGAGTCCGAACACCACGCCGGCAATCAGAGCGCCCAGCGTGAGATCCAACCGCAGCAGCCGGCTCAGCGCCAATCCGGTCAACGCCATCAGGGCCAGAAACAGTATTCTGCCTGTCACCAGCTCGATATCCATTGCACCACCCTTGCGGTAGGGTTACACGGCTGCCGGGAGTGACGCACAACCCGGTCGCAGGACCGCTGAGTAGCTGGCCCTAATCCAGGCGCTTGAGCGCCTCCACCACCGCAGCCGGCTCCATCCGTCTGGTGTAATCGACATCGGCGAAGGCGGCGCGGATCACTCCGTCACGGTCGATGACGAAGGTGCCCGGCACCGGCAGCCCGCGCCGGCCCTCGCCGTTGAAGGCCTCCAGGTTCAATACCATCTTGCGATACACCGCGTTCAACTCCGCCGAGACCTCGAAATAGAGGTTGTAATCCTTCATGACCGAATCATTCACATCACTCAGGATCTCGAAGGGATAGCCGTCCTCCCTGACCTGTTTCAGGGACTGGTCCGGCTGCTGCGGTGTTACAGCGATAAGACGCGCGCCGTGGTCCTCGATGTCGGGATGGGCCTCGGTCAAGGCCCTGAGTTCGAGATTGCAGTAGGGACACCAGGCCCCGCGGTAGAAGGTCAGCACCACCGGCCCCTGATCCAGCAGATCGTACAACCTGACCTCTTCGCCCAGGGCATTGGGCAGGGTGAAATCGGGGGCCCGCTCGCCGACATCCAGGCCGGGGTCCGGCAGACGTTCGGCCAGATCCTGCTGGGCCTGTTTCATGACGGCCCGATCGGCGGCGGACATGCGATCGGGATCCTGGCGGGCCTTGTAGGCCTCGATGCGCTGCTGCAGGCTGCCGGTCCCGGATTCGGCCAGCGTCGGCTGCAGGGGCAACAAAAAATATAGGGACAGAACGGCGGTCAGGACTTTGAACATGGTCGGACTCCTTATGGTCTTTCAGTATCCGACCATGGGAATCCGGACAGGTTCACACCAATCCCGGCAGATTCATTCAACCAGTTCTTCCGGCCACCCGAACTCGTCCAGGTAGTCCACCAGGTTCTGCGGCCGGTAGTCGGGGTCGCCCTCGTAGCGCTGGCGTACCGAACTGTGTATCAGTACCTCGCCCTTGCCGTGGTCGAGGGGGCGCAGGTATTCCTGCCGCAGCCGGTAGAACTTGCGCCGGGAATCATGCACCGTGGCAAACGGGCTGCCATGGATCTGCTCGCCCAGATGGGATTCAACGCTGAGCCCGGCCTGGGTTGCCTCGTTCACCATCCACACCAGCGGGACATCGGACAGCACTCTGCCGTCCGCATCCGGCTTGTAGCTGCCGCCGACATTGCTGTGCGCGCCGGCAAACCACACCTGTCGGATGTCGATATCGGCGCGCGGCTCCCAGACCGTGGGCATGAAATCAATGCGACGCTCGTCGATCGCCATGGCGTGGCGGGCCACGCGGACATTGCGTCCGAGCTTGGTATCATAGAATTCGTCCCGGTCGTCGAACAGTCCCAGGAAGGAAATGGGGATCCCCATCGCCCCCACCGTATCCCAGACACCGACGAACTCCACCTCCCGGGAAGGGTGGGAATGCGCCTCCCGGAACTCGATCGATTTCGCGCCGTCGGGCTTGTAGGCCCGGGCCGGATTCTTGTAGTGATCGAAGGCCTGCTGAATCAGGTGCGCGTCAGGACGGGTGACGATACCGACATTGTTGATCAGGCCACACAGGCAGCGGACGGTGTAGGCGCCACGGCTGAAACCGAACAGGTACAATTCATCACCGGGTTTGTAGTTCTGCACGATGTAGCGGTAATCGTCCATGATGTTCTTGTGCAGGCCCTTGCCCGTCGCCCCGCCGACGACCGGGTCGTAGTAGGAACCCACGCCCCAGTCGTAGAACACCTGCTGCGCCACCCCATCGCTGCCGATGGGCGCAATCGCCCGCGCCAGCTTGAGTACATTGGTGGGAAAATCCTGGCCGAGGTCCTTCTCCGGACGGTTCCAGGTGCCGTCCGCGCAGATGACGATTCTTTTTTTCATTGCATCAATCCCTGATTGCATTCCGACAGGAGACAGTGATCGGGAATTAAAACCGAATCAGCACCGTTTGTCACCGCTCATACGAAGCCTCC
This sequence comes from Gammaproteobacteria bacterium, assembly GCA_002699185.1. Classification (GTDB taxonomy): domain Bacteria; phylum Pseudomonadota; class Gammaproteobacteria; order Thiohalobacterales; family Thiohalobacteraceae; genus Thiohalobacter. The sequence continues at coordinate 9,044 of PABG01000075.1, forward strand.
CTGCCCTGCGGACACCTGCACGCCCCACCGGGCTCAGCCGCCGAGCCTGCTCAGCACATGCTCGATCACCCGGCCGTGTTCCTCCTGCGGGCTGAACATGACGATGTCGGTATCCTCCTCGGCGCGCACACTGTGGCCGGGCGGCCAGTAGAACAGATCCCCCGTCGCCGAGGTCTCTTCCTCGCCGTTCTGGTAGATGGCCGTGATGCGCCCGCCCACCACATAGCCCCAGTGCGGGGACTGGCAGGCATCGCCCTCCAGGCCGTGCAGCAGTTCCGTGATGTCGGTGCCGGCGCCGAAGGAGAAATACTCCGCCCCCATCCTGCCGTAGCCCGACACGTCCCCGAAATCGGTCTGCTGGCGCGCCGTGGCGCCGGGAACGTCGATCCGTACCGGTATATCTTCACGTGCAATCCGCATGCTTTCGCCTCCCTCGTTGACGTGTATTTGTGGCGGCTATCTCCCGGATCCGCCGTTCACTCCATGCACCGGGGCAGAGTGCCGCACAGCCAGGCCGAATAGCTGATCCGGGTATAGGGCACGTTGACATTGCGCACAAGATCGGTGTACTGCGTCTGTTTTGCCTCGATCCTGAGCTGGGTGTCGTCGGTGGTCTGCTTGTCCCGGTCCTGGTGCCAGATCATGTACCAGCGAACGCCGGCATATCCATCCAGCTTGTGCGGCTCGCCCAGACGCTCGAGGACATAGGCCTTCACGGCGTCAGGACCATCGAAGGTGCTCGCGTTGACGCTGATCTTCCCCACCCGCCCCTCGTAGGCCACCAGCGAAACCTTGCCTGACTGCACGCTCTGGATGCCGAGCCGGGTCTGGTAGGCCCGGGACTCCTCCGGCGTCATCCTGCCGGGGAAGGGCTCGATCTCGCCTCTCTCCAGCTCGGCGAAATCCAGCCAGTACTTGAACACACCCAGATTGTGCAGGTTGCCGCCCTTGTCCTTGAGCCGGAACCCGGCCTGCTGCACCGCCTCGATCGCGGCCTCCAGCGGCATGCCGAGGCGAACGCCCACCAGCCGCGTCTGCGTGACATCGGCGCCGCCCTGCAACGGCGGCGGCAGCAACTCGATCTGCGAAATATCCGGCACGTCGAGGGACTGTGCAGCAGCAGCCTGGGGGGCTTCTTCTGTCGCAGCAGGCTGTGCCGTGTCCGATGGCATCTGTGCGGGCAGGCGATCCTGTGACTGCACCGACCGCGATGCAACCGCCCGGCTCTGCCCAGCCTTTTCCTGTTCGACATCCTTCCCGGTCGCCACGCTGTCAACGCCGGCCCCGGCAGCGTCCTCACCACTACCCAACCGCGCCTGCAGTATCTCGATATCCTGCTGCGGCAACAGACCATGGGCGTTGGACAGCCCCATCAGCGGTCGCATGAATTCCCGCGGCACGTTGCGCAGTTCACGCCTGATGTTGTCACCCGCCAGCGCCTGCTGCGCCAGTCCGATTGCCATCGCCCTGGTCTCCGACTCCGGGGCGGCCTGCAGGGTCGCGATGGCCTGCGCCGCCTCCCCGCGGGTACGTTCAAACTGCTGGACGTAGCCGGTCAGGCGCATCATGGCGCCATTGGCGATCGCCAGGCTCTGGGCGGCGGCGCGGTCCTGCTGGACGAGTTGCCTGCGGCACTCGCCCATCCATTGGTTGAAATTTCGAAAATCGTCCATCGACCAGCGGGTTATCGACTCGCCGAACACGGGCGCCAGGACCTCATCGCGGCTGATGCCGGGAAACTGATAACGCGGAGTGACCTGCCAGGTATCCCCCTGGTCGAACCGGGCCGCCCATGTCCGGAGCCGGTCGCAGCCCGGCTCGGTGATCCCGGCATGCAGGGGAATGCTGCTCAGCAGCAGAAACAGGGTAACGACATGTTTCATGTTTACCATCTCCTCGGGGTTCATCCAGGGGATTGCATCAAGTATAGAACCGGATTCCGGTTGTTCTATATTCGAAGGACCGGTACCCGATCCGTCATTCCGACGCAGGCCGGAATCCAGTGGCATCGCTCGAAATCGCAAACATGTAGAACAATCCGGGAAGGCGGCATGCGCCATGAACTCTTCTGCCGGCCCACCATCCCAGGGCCGCGGCGAAATCGTACGGCTGGCCTTCAACGAGGATGGGATATTCCGGCATTATCCGGAACTGGATGAGCAGCAATGAAAACCGGAGGCTCATGCCCCGGAATCATCACCCCGTTTTATTCGAATGGATTATCGGAAAACAGGATGCTGAGATATGGCGCATACGTCAGTACTGCACCCTGCATCCCCTTCAGGTCATTGAACGCAGTCGCCACCTGCATCAGACACGTTTCATTCCGAGGCTCTGCTTTCAGCGCCTCCAGGGCAGAGAGCAGGGGTTTGATATCGTCGGCCACAAGATAGGTTTCCAGCATCCGGATCGCGTGCCCGATCCTCTCAGCATCTACAGCCTGCACCTTGATTCGCAGTCGGATATGATGGGATTCCTCGGCTTCCGGCGGCTCATGATGAGGATTTCCATCATCTCCTCCGGGATGAGATGCTGCCTTTGCCCAGGCAGCAGCGCTGTATTCTTCCAGAACCCGCCGTTTCAGCGCCTCGACAAAGACATCGAATTCTTCAGGGTTTGGCTGGTCCAGGAAAAGCGACAGCAACGGCTCGCTTCTTTCACGGCCATGAAACTCAAGATATGCCTGATTGACAACAGGGTTGGGATTCAACATCGACAGCGACACCGTCAGTCTTTCTGTATTGAATGGCGTCTTTATCCGCACATGAATGGCATCATCGATTATCTCGAATTCCCGGGTGCCTTTCAGAAAGCGTTTTTGTATCAGTTTCATGCTCATGGTGATGTGATGATCTACCTGAATATCCGGTTCAATGCTGTCAGTTTAAATGAGGGTCGGCAGCAGAATGCAATAATCGTCATTTCCACCGTCCCCTTTCAACCCTGTGGAACGGAATGCGAAGTTCTTTTAATGACCCAGTATCCGACAAACAATGCCAATATAATGGCCGCAATACCGACCAATGTTAAGGGATTGTATTCCTTGGGATCCATGGTGATGATCTTGCGACCGATGGCAATCAGGGAAACGGAAATGATCACATCGAGCTCAACCCGCCCTTCGTTATAGTATCTCTTCATGGTTTCCAATAACTCGATGCCGATCAACACCAACAGGAACAATCCGAACAGTTCCAGCAGTTCATGAATTTCAAGAATGAAGACCGGCGGCTTACTGATGTCTCTGACCAATACCCAACCAAGCTCAAGGAGCGAAAGCATGATTACCAGCGCCAGCATCAGGATCAGCGCAGCCACCACCAAGCGTTCGAATTTACGCAGATGCTCAATCATTTGTCCTGGCCGCCTTTCAGTGATGGGAGTCCGGGGACAGTTTACTCAGTTCACGCCCCCTGCGTCACAAGAACTGGCGGCTTCTTCCTGAAAACGCCATTTCAGGCGGTCAGAACACTCTTTCATATGGTGTCAGGTTCGCGCGAGGCGTCAACCTGACCGGATCCCGGGCGCAGCCTGTGCCGGCGCGGGACGGTACCGGGTCAGAGATAATCCCTGAGGAAGCGGGCGGTATGAGATTTCCTGCTGGCAATGAGGGATTCCGGTGTGCCCTGGGCGACGACGCGCCCACCGCCCTTGCCGCCTTCCGGGCCCAGGTCGATGAGCCAGTCGGCCTCGGCGAGGACATCGAGGTTGTGTTCGATCACCACCACGGTGTGGCCGGCGCCGACCAGGCGGTGCAGGACCTGGATCAGCTTTTCCACGTCGGCCATGTGCAGGCCCACGGTGGGCTCGTCCAGGATGTAGAGGGTGCCGGCGCGGGCGGCCGGTTCGGCCTCGTCGGTCCTGGCCTTGGCCAGCTCTGAGACCAGCTTGATGCGTTGGGCCTCGCCGCCGGAAAGCGTGGGGCTCTGCTGGCCCAGGGTGAGATAGCCCAGGCCGACGTCGTCCAGCAGCTGCAGGGCACGGTGGATCCTGGGATGGGCCCGGAAGAAGTCCACGGCCTCGCGCACGTCCATGGCCAGCACCTCGCCGATGCTTCTGTCCTTGTACAGGACTTCCAGCGTTTCCCGGTTGAAGCGGGCGCCGTTGCACACCTCGCAGGGTACCTTCACGTCCGGCAGGAAGCTCATCTCCACCTTCTTGAAGCCCTGCCCTTCGCAGGCCTCGCAGCGCCCGCCCCTGACGTTGAAGGAGAAGCGGCCCGGGCCGTAGCCGCGCAGGCGTGCCTCCGGGGTGCCGGCGAACAGCCTGCGGATATCGTCCCAGAAGCCGATGTAGGTGGCCGGGCAGGAGCGCGGGGTCTTGCCGATGGGGGTCTGGTCCACTTCCAGCACGCGCTTGAGGTACTCGACGCCCTCGATGCCTTTGCAGCCGATCAGCATTGCGGGCTTCTTGCGCTTGGATCTGCCGCCTTGCAGGAGTTGATGCAGGTTGGTCTGCAGCACCTCGCGCACCAGGGTGGATTTACCCGAGCCGGACACCCCGGAGACCCCGATCAGCCGGCCCACGGGGAAGCGCACATCGAGGTTCTTCAGGTTGTGCAGGCGCGCGCCCCGGATCCCGATGAAGGCATCAGCGCCCTTGCCCTTGATGCGCACCGGGCGGCGTTCGCTCAGTGGGTGTCGTAACGGATGGGCGAGGAACTTCCCGGTCAGTGAGTCGGGCGATTTCATCAGCTGGGCGACGGTGCCGGCGGCGACCACCTCGCCGCCCTGCACGCCGGCGCCGGGGCCGAGGTCGATGACGTGCTCGGCGCGGCGGATGGTGTCCTCGTCGTGCTCCACCACCACGATGGTGTTGCCCTTGCCCTCCAGCCGGTCGAGGGTGTCCAGCAGCATTTGATTATCCCGCGGATGCAGGCCGATGGTGGGCTCGTCCAGGATGTAGCACACGCCGCGCAGGTTGGAGCCGAGCTGGGCGGCCAGGCGGATGCGCTGGGCCTCGCCGCCGGACAGGGTCGGCGCGGCGCGGTCCAGGGTGAGATAGCCCAGGCCCACGTCCTGCAGGAAACCCAGGCGGTTGCGCAGTTCGGGCAGGATATCGCGGGCGATCTCGGCCTCCCGGCCCTGCGGGCGCAGCCGGTCGAAGTGTTTGCCGGCATCACTGACGGTCAGGCCGGCCAGTTCGGCGATGGAGCTGTCGCGGTAGTAGACCGCCAGCGCCACGGGGTTGAGACGCTGGCCCTCGCAGGCGGGGCAGACGGTGTCCTCGCCCTCCCACCAGTCGTTCCACCCGATCTCCTCGCCGGTCTGTTCCGCATCGAAGCCGGCCAGGCGCAGGCCGGTGCCGTAGCAGGCCTGGCACCAGCCGTGCTTGGAATTGTAGGAGAACAGCCGCGGGTCGAGCTCGTCGAAGCTGCGGCCGCAGCCGGGGCAGGCGCGGTGGATGGAGAAGGTCACGCCCTTGCTGCTGCCCGGGCCGCTGTCGGGCAGCAGCTGGATCACGCCCTTGCCCAGATCCAGGCCGAGCCGGATCAGCTCACGCAGCCGGGCTTCCTGTGTGGGGCCGATCTTGACCTCGCCCACCGGCAGTTCGATGTCGTGTTCGCGATAGCGATCCAGGCGCGGCCAGTCGGCGGTCGGGGTCATCTCACCGTCGACGCGCAGATAGTCATAGCCGCGCGCCAGCGCCCATCTGGCCAGATCGGTGTAGTAGCCCTTGCGCGCCGTTACCAGCGGCGCCAGCAACGTGACCGATTTGCCGCGATAGTCGCGCATCACCCGGGCCAGGATGGAGGCCGGGGTCTGCGGCTCCACCGGAAGCATGCAATCGGGGCAGTACTGGGTGCCGAGCTTGACGAACAGCAGGCGCAGGAAGTGATGGATCTCGGTGAGCGTGGCCACGGTGGATTTACGCCCGCCGCGGCTGGTGCGCTGCTCGATTGCCACGGTGGGCGGGATACCGAGAATGGCATCCACGTCGGCGCGCGCGGCCGGCTGCACGAACTGGCGGGCATAGGCGTTGAGCGATTCCAGGTAGCGGCGCTGGCCCTCGTTGAACAGGATGTCGAAGGCCAGCGTGGACTTGCCCGAGCCGGACACACCGGTGATGACGGAGAACTTCCCGCGCGGGATGTCGACGGTGACGTTCTTCAGGTTGTGTTCGCGGGCGTGGCGGACTTCGATGTGGCGCGAGGCGGCGGATACGGATTTCTTTGCGGCCGGTTCGATAACGGCCGGGGCGCGGGCCTGGTCGAGGCTGGCGGCGTATTCACACAGGGCCAGGCCGGTATGGCTGGCCCTCTTCCCTTCCCCGTCGTCCCCGCGCAGGCGGGGACCCAGGCCTCCGCGTTCACTGGATCCCCGCCTGCGCGGGGATGACGGCATCTGTGAGGTCTGGTTGATCAAATCCTGCGGCGTCCCGGCGAATACCAGCTCGCCGCCGCCCTCCCCGCCCTCGGGGCCGATGTCGATCACCCAGTCGGCAGCGCCGATGACATCCAGGTTGTGTTCGATCACCACCAGCGAATGGCCCTCGGCCTGCAGCCGGCGGAAGGCCTGCAGCAGCTTGTGGATGTCGTCGAAGTGCAGCCCGGTGGTAGGCTCGTCGAACAGGAACAGGGTGCGCGGGGCAGCCTTGCCTTTACCCTTGCCCCGGCCCTTCGCCTTGCCTGCGGTCTTCGCCAGATGGCCGGCGAGTTTAAGTCGCTGGGCCTCGCCGCCGGACAGGGTCGGCACCGGCTGGCCCAGGGTGAGGTAGTCCAGGCCCACGGCGGCCAGCGGCTCCAGCGCCTGCTGCACGGCGGCGTCCCCGGTGAAGAAATCCAGCGCCTCGGTCACGGTCATGGCCAGCACGTCGGCCACAGAGACGGCGCCCTTGTGGCTGCCGGCCGGCGGCGGCAGCCGGATCTCCAGCACCTCAGGGCGGTAGCGGCTGCCGTCGCAGTCGGGGCAACGGATATAGACGTCGCTCAGGAACTGCATCTCCACGTGTTCGAAACCGTTGCCGCCACAGGTGGGGCAGCGGCCGTCGCCGGAGTTGAAGCTGAAGGTGCCGGGCTTGTAGCCGCGCTCGCGTGCCTCGGGGTGGGCGGCGAAGCGTTCGCGGATGGCGTTCCAGGCGCCGACATAGCTGGCCGGGTTGGAGCGGGTGGTCTTGCCGATGGCGGACTGGTCGACCAGCACCACCTCATCGATGTGTTCGTGGCCGGTGATGGCCCGGTGTTCGCCCGGCGTCTCCACCGGGCGGCCCTTGAGCTTGCGCAGACCGTTGTAGAGCACCGTCTGCATCAGGGTGGACTTGCCGGAGCCGGATACGCCGGTCACGCACACCAGCCGGTTGAGCGGCAGGCGCACATCGAGGGGTTTGAGGTTGTGGGCGGCGGCGCCCTGCACCTCGATGGCGGGGCCCTTGTCCTCCGGCGGCACTGAGGCGGTGTTCGCATCCACCACCGACTTCTCGCCGCGCAGGTACCGGGCGGTGAGCGAACGTTTGTTGCGCAGCAGTTGTTTCGGCGTACCGAAGAACACCGCCTCGCCGCCGCGCTCCCCCGGCCCCGGGCCCATGTCCAGGATGTGATCGGCGGCGAGCATGATCTGCGGGTCATGCTCGACCACCAGCAGAGTGTTGCCGGCATCGCGCAGGCGGCGCAGCACGCCGGTCATGCGGTCGATGTCGCGCGGGTGCAGGCCGATGCTGGGCTCGTCCAGCACGAACAGGGTGTTGACCAGCGAGGTGCCGAGCGCGGTGGTGAGATTGATGCGCTGCACCTCGCCGCCGCTCAAGGTGCGCGACTGGCGGTCCAGGGCGAGATAGCCCAGCCCCACCTCGACCAGATAGGCCAGGCGCGCGCGGATCTCGGCCAGCAGCAGTTCGGTGGCCTCGTCCAGTGGCTTTGGCAGTTCCAGCTGCTCGAACAGGCCCAGGGCGCGATCCAGCGGCAGCAGCATCAGGTCGTGAATGGTGAGGCCGGGCAGCTGTTCCAGCCGCTCGCGCGTCAGCTGCATGCCGGGCGGATAAAAGCGCTGTTCGGGTGAGAGTGCATTGTCGGCATTATCCTGCGTGCCCAGCCGCCACAGCAGCGGCTCGGGCTTGAGCCGCGCACCGCGGCAGGCGGGGCACTCGTTGTAGGCCCGATAGCGCGACAACAGCACCCGGATGTGCATCCTGTAGCTCTTGGTTTCCAGCCAGTCGAAGAAGCGCTGCACGCCGTACCACACGCCCGCGTCCCAGTCGCCCTCGCCCTCGATCACCCAGCGCTGCTGGTCCTCGGTGAGCGCCTGCCAGGGGATGTCGGTGGGTATGCCGCGCCTGTGCGCAAAGCGCATCAGGTCGCCCTGAGCCTCGATGTAGCTGTCGGTCTGCCAGGGTTTGATCGCACCCTCCGCCAGGCTGCGGGTGGGATCGGGGATGACCAGGTTGTAGTCGATGCCCTGGGTACGGCCGAAGCCGCGGCAGGTCTCACAGGCGCCGACCGGGGAGTTGAAGGAGAAACTGTTGGGAATGACCGGCGAGTAGTGAATGTCGCAGTCGGCGCAGTGCAACTCGCTGGAGAAGCGCCAGGCGTCCTGCGGATTGCCGTCGACATCCAGCGGCTGGATAGTTACATGACCATGACCGTGTTTGAGCGCGGCCTCCAGCGCCTCGGTCAGGCGCTCGCGGCGTGACGGCTCCAGCCGCAGCCGGTCCTGCACCACCTCCAGGCGTCTGCCCTCGAGGCGCTGGATACGGGTGTAGCCCTGCTGGCCGAGCAGGCCCTCGACCTCCTCCAGGCTGAAGTTGTCCGGCACCTGGATCGTGAAAGCGATGATAGCGCGTGGGGCTGCATCACCGGCGCGCTGCAACAGACTGTCGGCGATGCTCTGCGGCGTGTCGCGGCGTACCTCTGCGCCGCAGCCGCGACAGTACAGCTGCGCGGCGCGTGCGAACAGCAGCTTCAGATGATCGTTCAGCTCGGTCATGGTGCCGACGGTGGAACGCGAGGTGCGCACCGGGTTGGTCTGGTCGATGGCGATCGCCGGTGGGATACCGTCGATGCGGTCGGCGCCGGGTTTGTCCATGCGATCCAGGAACTGACGCGCATAGGGCGAGAAGGTCTCCACATAGCGGCGCTGGCCCTCGGCATAGACGGTATCGAAGGCGAGCGAGGACTTGCCCGAGCCGCTCACGCCGGTGATGACGATGAACTCGTTCAGGGGCAGATCCAGATCGAGATGCTTGAGGTTGTTCTGGCGCGCGCCGCGCACGCGGATGGCGGGTTTTGCCACGTCGGTGTCCGGATTGTGGAGTGGGTGTTGAGGGTCCGATTCTACCCGTTTTCAGAGAACAACGTCATTGCGATGCCCGGACCCGAAGGGTGGGGTACCCATGGAGAAGCCCGACGGGATTTCATGGGCGAGGCGTGGCGATCTCCAACCGATTGAGTCCGCGGTGGGAGATTGCCGCGGCGCTTCGCGCCTCGCAATGACGGTAATATGCCAAACCTACAGGGTGATGGGACAGCGATAAACCGATACCGCGTGGGGTTATGGAACTTCGCTGTTGCCAGGAGCTTCTATACTCGTGAGAGTGCGAGCGCAAAGCGGGTCCCCCCGCGAGGAGGCTGTCATGGAACTGATACCCGAGGACGCCCGGCACACCCCCGGTTATCGTGTTTTCGCCTACTGGATACTGGCCGCCGGTGCGGCCCTGGCGTTCATCTCCGGCCTGGTGCCGCAGCCGGTCATGGGTCATGAACTCTGGGTCAGCGTGATCCTGGCCGGCCTGGTACCCTATATCGTCTACGCTATGGCCTTCCCGCATCTGCGCGGCTCCACACTGACCATCCCGGGCGCCGTCCTGGTGCTGATTCATGCCGGACTGGTGGCCAACCAGCGTTTTCTCAACTTCAACGGATATGACAACGGCCTGATCTATACCGTGCCGCTGGTACTGGGGTTGATTATGGCGGGGCTGGTGGTATGGGCGCTGCTGATCCGGGATCCGATGGGCCGGCCCTGGCATCCGCTGCATCACTGATGCCTGCCTCAGCGACAGGGGCGGCCGGACGCGGCGTCTGGCCGGCCCTGTTCACGCTCGCTGGCCGGCCTGAGCAGCGATAAACGTCATCCTCTGCACAAACAGGGCGCACATCGCGCCCTGTTTGCACCTCCAGCGCCCCGGCCGCCACACACCGGCTGCGGCAGGCCTCTGTTTTTCCACACTGTCGGGATCAGGCACGAATAGTGCGTGACAAATGCAGACAGCCCCGGCGGCGAGGAGAAACCAGACACCATGGACGAATTGAGGCAGGAGGTCTCGGCCAAGAAACGCGCCATCGCGGCATTGATTGATGCGCCCCTGAACCGGCTGGCCGACTGCTGCCGGCCGGTATGGGATGACAACGACGCGCTGGATCGGTGTCTGCATCAGGCTCTGGAATCACTGCCCTACTGCAATCATCTCTATGCCATTGCACCGGATCTGAAGCAGGTTTCCTCCAATGTCGGTCATGGCCGCATCGATCCGGACAAGCGTGAGCAGGACCTGGCTGACCGCCCCTACCTGGAATCCACCCTGCCCTACCGCGGTTTCGTGTTATCGAACATCTATCTCGACCGGCTCGACCACGAGCCCTGCATCACCGCCGTGCAGGCGGTGAGCGCGGATGAACGGCTGCTGGGCTTCGTGCTGGCGGATTTCCGGCTGCGCGACCTGCCGCTGACCACACCCGTCACCGCGCTGCTCCACCGGCAGCAGCAGTTCAAGGGCGACCCGGCCATTCGTGGCGGGATCTTCGCCCAGGAACGCGCGCAGAGTTTCCTGGATGAACACATTCAGGCCACCCACGCGATGGCGCAGACGCTGATGCAGGGACACGGCGTCTTCCATCTCAAGCTGCATTACTCCAGTTCCCGGGTCACGCTGTGGCTGCTGAACGATCCCTGGTCCTATCGCGTGCACGGGGTGGAGGAGATCCTGGATCCGGAGATCTGCCTCGCCTATCCGCCCTGCAGCTATTCGCAGCGGGCCAGTGTCGCGGCGGATCAGATCAAGGCGGTGTTCGAGCAGTTCCGGGCATTGCGCACCCTGGACTGCAACATCTATCTGCGTTCGGGCTCGCTTAACCTGATCAACGGCATGGTGGGGCTGACCTTTTCCTGCGACGGGTCGTATTACATTCCGGTGGATGAGTTCATTCGCCGGAGCCTGGGATTCTGGCTCGGGACGAGCCATGCAGGATAGGGTATGGCGGGGACACAAAACGCTGCGCCGGCAGCAGGCGCTCCGGTGATGTCGACAGGCCCTGGCTCAGGCCGCCGTGCGCAGCGGCGGCTGATGCACGTGCAGGAACCAGCGGTCCAGCACCACGTGGCGGGTGAACCAGCGGTTCTTCAGCAGCGGCGCGGCCAGGCGCTGGCGCAGGCCGTCGGGAATCAGGCTGTGCTCGTTCGTCTCCAGCGGTCCGAAACGGGCCTCCAGCCGCTGGCGGTAGGGCGCGAGACGGGCGGCGCTGTAGTCACCGTCGGCCTCACGCAGGGTCTGCGCGGCCAGCACGGCGGACTCGATCGCCGGACGGATGCCCTCCCCGCTCTGGGGATAGGCCAGACCGGCGGCGTCGCCGATCAGTAGCACACCGTCGTCGATGAGCGGCCGGTTGCCATGGGCATAGAGCAGGTAGGCATGCCCCTTGAAGCGATGATCGATGTCCGCGGGGATGCGCCCGCTGGCCTTGAGCCAGTCCATGAAGGCATCGATGTGCTCGGAGAGCCTGTGATTGTCCTCGCGGCCCAGGCCGATATTCAGGTAATCCCCCTTGCGGAAGATCCAGCCGTAGCCCTTGAGGTCGGTGCAGAAATACAATTCCGGCCGACGCGCGTCGACCCGGCAGGCCTGACGCTGCGTGGGCGTCATCTCGAACTCGATCTCCTTGGCCGCGACCACCGGCTCGCCGCTGCCGACGCGGGCGCCGAGCTGTTTGGCCACCGGGCAGAAGTGGCCGCCGGCCCCGATCACCAGCGGCGTGCGCAGACGGTCGTTGATGAACCATTCACCGTCGCGGCGCTCCATTTGCTTGAGCGGTTCGCCCAGCGTCAGCCGGGCATCGCTGCGCCGGAGCAGATAATCGTCGAACTCGCAGCGACGGATGCCGTAGCTGACCACCTCCGGATAGTCGACCTCCACCGCCCCGCCACCGATCATGCCGCTGCGGAAACTGCTGATGGGCTGCAGCACCCGACCGTCGGCGTAGTCGTCGCGGTCGATCTCCAGGGTCTGCAGCACCAGCGGCGTGACCCAGCCGGCGCACACCTTGTCACGCGGGAAGGTCTTCTTGTCCATGATGACGACATCCAGCCCGGCACGGCGCAACTCGCGGGCGCAGGTCGCCCCGGACGGTCCGCCGCCGACGATCAGGGCATCGCAGCGTTCCCCGCTCATGCCTGCTCCCGGTAGATGTATTCGCGGGTCCAGGGCAGGTCGTTGCTGCCGTGGCGGTTGAACACGACCTGGAACAGCTGCAATGCACCGCTGGTGAAGGCAGCAATGGAACCGGCCAGATACAGTCGCCAGGCACGGTAGAAGGTCTCGTCGAACATGTCACGCACGCGGTCGGCGTTGGCCTCATAGCGCTCCAACCAGTGTTCCAGGGTGCGGGCGTAGTGCAGACGGATGTTCTCCACATCCAGCACCGACAGCCCCGAGGGCTCAAATATTTCGGTGATCTCGCTCAGGCTGGGGGGATAGGCGCCGGGGAAGATGCGCCGTTCGATCCATTCGTTCATGGGGCCGGGAGCATCGCGGCCGATGGTGTGGATCAGGCCGCGGCCATGGGGCGCCAGCACCCGGTCGATGGTCTCGCCCAGGGCACCGTAGTTGTCCACGCCGACGTGTTCCAGCATGCCCACCGAGACAAAGGCGTCGAACTCGCCCTGGATGGCACGGTAGTCGTCCTCGATGAATTCGACCCGGTCGTCCAGCCCTTCGGCGCGGGCCCGCTCGCGGGCAAAGGCCAGTTGTTCGCGGGAGATATTGTAGGCCTTGACGCTGACACCGTAGTGGCGTGCCATGTGCATGGCCAGAGCACCCCAGCCGCAGCCGGCCTCGGCCACCCGCTGTCCCGGCTGCAGCCGCAGCTTGCGGCAGACATGATCCAGCTTGGCGGTCTGCGCCATCTCCAGGCTGGCCTCGGGATGCGGATAATAGGCACAGGTGTAGACCATGTTCTCATCCAGCCAGAGCCGGTAGAAATCGTTGCCGATATCGTAGTGATGGGTGATGTTCTGGCGGGCGCGGTCCTCGGTGTTGCCCTGGCGCCGGGCCAGCAGGCGCACCAGCCGGCCGCGCAGGCCGTCGCGGCGGACCTTGTGCAGATGGCGATAGACCACATCCAGAAACCCGGCCAGGTCGCCCTCCACCTCGATGCGCCCGGCGCTGTAGAGCTCGCCGAACTCGTAATGGGGGTTGCCAAGCAGCTTCTGCAGGGCACGACGGTCATGGATGTGCAGACGGGCGACCGGTTCGTTCTGGCTGGAGGCATACTCGCAGCCGTCCCACAGCCGGATGGACACGGGCGGGTGCCCGGCCAGATCGAACAGGCGCCGCACCAGCCAGTTGCCGGACTGGCGGGCACTCTCGCCGGAGCTTTCCACCTGGGCGATGCGGGGACGTTCAGGGCTCCCGCTGTCGGGTGGGTAAGAATCCTGAGCCTGGTCCCGCTTATCCAACATCATCGACTCCTCGGCATCGTTTGCTTCCGGGTTTACCCAAAATCCGCTGCCGGCGCAAGTCCCTGCTGCTGTCCCGCTCCGCCGCCGGCGGCCTACTCGGCCCGGGCCGCGGTCTGCGACAGGGGCGCGGCCACCGGCATCGGCATTTCCATGCGGTTGCGCGCATGCAGCAGCATCCAGTAGCCGAACAGGTTCACCGGAATGCGTTCCACCAGATCCAGCCGGGTCTCCCACAGGAACTCCTCCAGCGAGAAATCCGGCCGCCAGCCCAGGCGCCGCGACAGCGGAGCCAGCAGCCGCTCGATGCCGCCGAGCACGGGATTGGCGCTGGAGAAGTGATTGAGGATGAACAGATCACCCCCGGGCTTGCACACCCGCCCCATCTCCTCGATCAGGCGCGCCGGCCGGGGCGAGACGGTGGCGACGTACATGGCGGCCACCTTGTCGAAACTGGCGTCCTCGAAGCTCATGTCCTCGGCATCCATCAGTTCCAGCCGGACCCGGGACTGCATGCCCAGGCGCTGGCAGCGCCGCTCGGCCCGCTCCAGCATCTCGGGTGAGAGATCGATGCCGACGATCTCCACGTCGGCGGGATACATCGGCAGGGACAGGCCCGTGCCCACGCCCACTTCCAGCACCCTGTCGCCCGGTTGCAGGTTCATGCGCTGGACCAGGGTGGTGCGTCCGGCGTGAAACACCCCGCCGAACAGCAGATCGTAGCCGGCGGCGTAACGCTTGTAGCTTTTTCGTATCGCCTCGATATCCAATGTCATCCCCTTCCGCTAGCTGGCCAACCCAGGCGCGTATCGTGCCTCCCGACAGACACCTGACGCAGTACATACTATCCTAACCTTAGAAAAAAATGGACAATCCGCCATCATTTCCAACCCACCATGGTGTCATACATGGCAGATATCAAGAACCCCGACCTGGCCCCCGGCGGCCGCGAGCGCATCACCTGGGCCGCCCGGGAAATGCCCGTACTGCGCCAGCTGAGTGAACGCCTGGGCCGCGAACGCCCCCTGGCCGGGCTGCACGTCAGCGGCTGCCTGCACATCACCACCGAGACCGCCAACCTGGCCCTGGCCCTGCAGACCGCCGGCGCCGAGGTCGTGCTGTGCGCCAGCAATCCGCTGAGCACCCAGGACGATGTGGCCGCCGCCCTGGTCGGGGATCACGGCATCCCGGTGTTCGCCATCCGCGGCGAATCCACCGGGACCTACTACAGCCATCTCAATGCCGCGCTCGATCACCGCCCCGTCATCACCCTGGACGACGGCGCCGACCTGGTCAGCGAGATCCACAAGCGCCGGCGCGACCTGATCGACACCCTGCTCGGCGGCACCGAGGAAACCACCACCGGCGTCATCCGGCTGCGGGCGATGGCAGCCGAGGGCGCGCTGGCCTACCCGGTGATCGCGGTCAACGACGCCCTGACCAAGCACCTGTTCGACAACCGCTACGGCACCGGCCAGAGCACCCTGGACGGGCTGATCCGGGCCACCAACATCCTGCTCGCCGGCAAGACCTTCGTGGTGTGCGGCTACGGCTGGTGCGGCCGCGGCATCGCCATGCGGGCGAAAGGCCATGGCGCGCATGTGATCGTCACCGAGGTCGAGCCGCTGCGGGCGCTGGAAGCGGCCATGGATGGCTTCCGCGTCCTGCCGCTGCGGGAGGCGGCGGCGATCGCCGATTTCATCGTCACCGCCACCGGCGACAAGCACGTGATCGACAGCCCCCATTTCGAACGCATGAAGGACGGCTGCGTACTGGCCAACTCGGGCCACTTCAACGTGGAGATCAACATCCCGGCGCTGGAATCGCTGGCGGTCGAACGGCACCGGCCGCGGGAATCGGTCGAGGAATTCATCCTGGCCGACGGCCGGCGCCTGTGCCTGCTGGCCGAGGGCCGGCTGGTCAACCTGGCCGCGGCCGAAGGTCACCCCTCGGCGGTCATGGATATGAGCTTCGCCAACCAGCTGCTGGCAGTGGTGCACCTGGCGCGCCACGGCCGCGAGCTGGCAGCGCAGGTGCATCCGGTACCCGCGGAGATCGACCGCGAGGTCGCCCGGCTCAAACTGGCGGCCATGGGTATCGACATTGACAGCCTGACCGGGGAGCAGCGCGACTATCTGGGCTCCTGGCAGGAGGGAACCTGAAGCATCCTCCAGTATCGCGGGAGCGGGCGTGTCCGCCCGGCCACCCGGAACATCCGTGCTGACAGAACCGCGGCCCTCAGGTAGGCTGCGACTGTCACTTCGAACCGCAACAAAGGCATCATGACCATGTCCACCGATCCCGCCGCCTCCCTCCATATCCGGGAAATGGAACTCGAGGATCTGTCCACCGTCTACGCCCTGGGCGAACGCGTGTTCACCGCCGACAAGTGGCCCAGCCTGTACCGGACCTGGGACGAGTACGAGGCGGTCGGACTGTTCTCCTCCGATGGCGAGTACTGCCTGGTCGCCGAGCGCGACGACCGGGTGGTCGGCTTCGCGCTCGGCACTCTGATCAACAAGCGCAAGAGCGCCTGGACCTACGGCTACCTGATGTGGCTGGCGGTGGACCCCGACCTGAAGCGCAGCGGCATCGCCTCGCAACTGGTCGACGCCCTGACCGAGACCTTCATCCGCACCGGCGCCCGCATGATGATCGTGGACACCGACGCGGCCAACGCGGCCGCCATCGCCTTCTTCCACCGTCACGGCTTCGGCAACGAGGACAAGCACGTCTACCTGAGCAAGAACCTGACCAGTCATCCCGATTATCAACGCCTGCGCGATGAAGGCCTGGACTGAAACCGCCACCGGACAGCGAGACCCTGGATCATGACGCAGTCACTGAAAGACATACTGGAACAGATCAACGATGACCGTCTGGTCGAACTGCTGACCGAGGCCGTGGCCCAGTACAGTCCCTCCTTCGCCGAGGAGCCGGCCATGGAGGTATTCGCCTCGCAGCTGGCGCAGGCCGGCATCAGCTACCTGCGTCAGCCGGTGGAGACCCCGGGCGGCACCATGGGCGATGCCCGCGCCAACCTGATCGTCCAGCTCGGCCCGACACCCCCGGCCTTCATGTGGGTCGGGCACGTCGACACCGTGCCCATGATCGACGAGGAGGAACAGGCTCTGCGCCGCGAGGATGACGTGCTGCACGGCCTGGGCACGGCCGACATGAAGTCCGGCTGCGCCGCCATCGTCGAGGCGGTGACCGCGCTGCACGAGGCCGGCGCGGAATTCAGGCGCGGGCTGTGCATCGCCCTGGTGGTGGGCGAGGAGGAATACGGCGACGGCGCCGAGGCCCTGCTGCAGGCCCATACCGCGCCGCTGGTGGTCATCGGCGAGCCTACCGGACTCACCCCCTGCATCAATCACTACAGCTACTACGAGTGCCGGCTGAGTGCGCGCGGCACCCGCGCGCATGCCGCCCTGCCCGAGGTCGGCGCCAGCGCCATCCACGCCATGCTGGAATGGATGCAGCAGCTGCTCCAGGTCGGCAGCGAGGCCGAGTTCGCGCGCCAGCTCACCATCAATCCGCGCGAGATCCGCGGCGGCGCCGACCAGTTCGTGGTGGCCGAGGACTGCGAGGCCGCCATCGACATCCATGCCCCGCCCGGGGTGGACCGGACCGAGGTCGACGGCCTGATCGAGACCGCCATGCTGCATGCCCGCGAGACGCACCCGACCTGCCGGCTGGAGTACGAGAACATCTTCTGGGGCCCCGGCTACGCCAATCCTGCCGACCATCCCCTGCTGACGCCGTTGAGCGCGGCCTATGACGCCTGCGGACTGGCCTGGGAACCGGTGGCCTTCCGCTCGCATTCCGACGGCAGCCTGTTCCACCAGAGCGGATCGGTGCCGGTCATCTGCGGCCCGGGCCGGCTGGAGGTCGCCCACACCCGCGGCGAGCATGTGGCGCTGGAGGAAGTACGCCAGGCCGCACGCCTGTATGCCGCGATGATCTACGAGGCCTGTGTGAAGTAGGATGGGTGGAGCGCAGCGTAACCCATCATGCCGGTTGCGATGGGTTGCGCTTCGCTTCACCCATCCTACGCCCGGCCTCTCACCCCGCGCAGCACGGACAGCAGGTCACGCAGCGCACTCGGACCGGGGGCTTCGATCAACTCCGGCAGGATCGCCCTGAGCGCCTCACCGCGCCGCCCCTGGCGCAGCAGTGCCGTGGCCCAATCGCGCCGTCCCCGCCGCACCAGCCCCCTGAGTGCCCGGCGCACGCCGGGATTGGCATCCCGCAACGCCTCCTGCAGCCGTTTGAAGGTGGCAACGGATTCGGCCTGCGCCCGCAGGGAATCGGAGCGGATCGCCCCGGCGTCATGTACGGTGTAGACCGCCATCGGCGCGGTGATCACGCCAATGGCCCGGGCGCGGGCGCACAGCTGCACGATGCAGTAGACATCCTCGCCCACCGCAATGCCCTCGGGGAAACCGCCGACCGCCTCCATGAGCGGCTTGGGCACGCTCAGGCAGCGGACGTCGGAGAACTGGTGCTCGATGAACTGCAGTATCGCGTCGCCTTCCATGACGACTTCATGCCCGCCGCCCGCCTGCGCCAGCAGCCGCTGACCGACCGCGGTCCCCTGCATGCCGGTGCCGAGCGGCCTGCCGGTCTCATCGCGATGCTCGAAGTTGCCGACGTGGAAATCCAGCCCCGGTTCGCGTTGTATCCATTCGGCATGCCACCTCAGGCGATCGGGCAGGTACAGATCATCGGCGTCGAGAAAGGCGAGCCAGTCGCCGTTCGCGGCACGGATGCCATGATTGCGGGCGGCGGATACGCCGGCGTTGGGCTGATGGATGTAGCGAACCCGGTCACCATAGGCCCGGACGCGGTCGGCGGTCGCGTCGCTGGAGCCGTCGTCGACGACAATGAGTTCATGTGCCGGCCAGCTCTGTGCCAGCACGGAATCGATGGCGTCGGCAATGGTCCCCTCGCTGTTGTAGGCGGGGATGATGACCGAGAACCGGGGGGAATGATCGGGCATGGGCATGCGTTCGGCTCAGCCGTAAAGGGTCTTCCACTCGGGGAAGTCGCAGCCGAGCAGTCGGCCGAGTTCCTCGGTCTGTTCACGCTGGATCGGACGCAGGTAATCGATGGCCGCCTGGCGGTCGACCCCGGTACGATCGACCTCCCTCACGGACAACCTGACACCGAGCCTGCGCACACCCGCCGGCACCCAGGGACCGACCTGATCCCACAACCGGGAGTGCCGCAGCCGGTGCAGCAGTCCCCTGCCGCTGACCTGCTGGATGCGCTCGGCGGTGGCGTTTTCGCGCTTATCCGGATCCGGCGGCACGAAATCGGGATCCACACCCAGCCAGGCGAACACCTGCTGCAGCGTGGTGAGCGGGTCCGACTGCAGCGCCTCGAAGGTCAGGGTGAGAATGCGCTCTCCACTGAAGGCGTCGAGATAGGGCCGCAGCTGGCGTGCGTAATGGCTGACCTCGAGGTAATGCGGCTCCTCGCGCAGCGCCGTGAGCATGTCCCGACGCTCGGCCCGGTGAGTGACCATGTGCCAGTAATGGCTCAGGGTGCGCTCGACCGGATCGCGCATGATGTAAATGAAGCGCGCCTGCGGATTGAAGGCCCGGAGCCTGTCCACCACGCCGGCAAACCGCGGCAGCTTGCTGTAGTCGGTGCTGGACTCGCCGATGACGGGGACATCGCCGGCCGTCGCGAACAGCTCCAGATAGGCCGCCTCGCTCTGCCAGTAGCGGCGCTCCCACATCTCCGGCCAGTAGCGCCTGAGCTGGTCCGGGTCCAGGAAATAGCACGGCTCCTTGGGCTCACACATGAACACCTGGGGATGCATGGCGAGCAGCGCATGCAGGCTGGTGGTGCCGGATTTCATCGCCCCGATCAGAAACAGATTGGGCCGGGGCGGGCTGGCGGACAGGGGCGAAGTCACGGTCGGAATCGGTCCGGGCTGCACAACGAAGGGCACAGTATACAGCCCCGCCCCGGCTGCGGGCAGGCCGGGGGGCCGATCGGCCTTACATGCACCGGTCAAAGTCGATAGACTGGAGCGCAGACATCGACCCGAGGGGGAGCTCCATGCCGGATTCATCCGATCACACACCGTCATCACCGCCCCTGCGCCGCGTGGTATTCAGCGTACTGGCGAGCTTCTTCGGCGTGCAGGGCAGCCGCCGGCACGAGGAGGACTTCAACCGCGGCCGACCGCTGGTCTACATCGCAGTGGGACTGGTGGCCACCCTGGTGTTCATCCTCACGATCTGGTTCGTCGTGCAGGGGGTGCTCAGCGCGGCGGGGGCATAACGCGAGCCAAAACCTGAATTATGGGGTTACAAGCACCTGTTATCGTCGCCGTGCAAAAGCGTGATATTGAGACGATTTTGATTATAATCGGGCAAAAACCGGCCGGAACCGAAACCAGAACAAGACGCCACCCCGGCGCACCCGGTCCGAGCCTCACACAAATAAACACAAACCACCAACCGTAACCACGAGAGCGAGGACTATGAAGACAAAGCATCTATCAGGGCTGCTGATGCTGGCTGCCGCCGGCTGCCTGCCGCTGGGTGCGGCCGCCGCGGGCGACCCGGTCGCCGGCAAGGACAAGGCCTTCACCTGCATGGGCTGCCACGGCGTTCCCAGCTACAACAACGCCTATCCCACCTTCCACGTGCCGAAACTCGGTGGCCAGCACGCGCAGTACATCGTCGACGCGCTGAAGGCCTATCAGGACGGCCAGCGCCCGCATGGCACCATGCACGCCCAGGCCGCGTCGCTGAGCGAGCAGGACATGCAGGACATCGCCGCCTATTTCTCCCAGCTTGGGAACTGATACCGATTGCACCGAGGAGTGAACCGATGAAAGCCCTGTCTTATATTGCATCCGCCTGTCTGCTGATTGCGGCGGGCGCCGCGCAGGCCGGCGGCGATCTGGAGCGCGGCCGGGAGATCGCGGAAAAGACCTGCCAGGCCTGCCACGGCGTGGACGGCAACAGCGACAATCCCATGTATCCGCGCCTGGCCGGTCAGCACGCCGACTACCTGGCCTATTCCCTGGCCCAGTACCAGAGCGGCGAGCGGAAAAACGCCATCATGGCCCCCATGGCCGCCGGGTTGTCCGAGGCCGACATCGAGGCCGTCGCGGCCTGGTATGCCTCCCGCAGTGGACTGGTGGCACCGAAGGATCCGCGCACCCTGGAACGCTGATCCGCCGGCCGTACCCCGACCGGGCCCCGCCTTGGCGGGGCCTTTTTCGTGACGGCATCGGTGAAGTCAGGGGAAGGCGGGAATGGTGGGCTCGGTTCCGCCGTAGCCGGCCTCGGGATGGTGCTTGCGCACCGAGGCCTCGATCTCGTGCACCCGGCCCTTGGGCACATCCACCATCAGCAGGATCTGCCCCTGCGCCAGCGGCTGCTCGAAGCGCCGCATCTGGCTGTTGGGCACATCCAGGCCGATCATGCCGCCCGCCCAGGCGCCCATGCCGGCGCCGACCAGGCCCATGGCGAGGATCGCCCCGCCGGTGATCACCACCTCCGGCATCAGCAGGGCCACCAGGCCGGCGACGATGCCGGTCGCCCCGCCGAAGGCGATACCGCGTTCAATGCCGGGAACGAAGTCGCTGCGCTGGGCCAGCGAGGCGCGGGGCAGGTCGCCCAGTTCGATGTCGTCCCGGGCCATGACATGAATGTGACGATCGTCGATGCGCTGCAGCAGCAACTCCTCGACCGCCTTGTGCGTCACTTCCAGGTCAGGCAGGAGAAAATAGAGTCGTCTCATCGTCCACCTCCAGTCAGTGTGCGGACAGACAGATACGCCCGTTACCCCAAGCCTAGTTCAGAACAGCCGGCTGACAATGCCCGGCGAATGATTGATTGAATGACAGCTGATCATATTTTCTTATGACGCCTGCGTCTCACACCAGGCGCTGATCGTCTGCAGGAAGTCGCTGCCGTAACGCTCGAACTTGGTCTGGCCGACGCCGCTGATGGCCAGCAGCGCCTCGGCGTCACGGGGTTTGACGCGCGCCATCTGGATCAGGCTGGCATCGCCGAAGATGATGTAGGGCGGCACGCCCTGGGCCTCGGCCAGGCGTTTGCGCAGGCCGCGCAGTTCCTCGAACAGGGCCTCGTCATAGGGACCTTCCGCGGCGGCGGCACGCGGACGCTTGCGACTGCGCTCGCGCACCCGTGGCCGGGCCAGTTCCAGGTTCTGCTCACCGCGCAGCAGCGGCCGGGCACGTTCGGTAAGCTTCAACACCGAATAGTTGGCCACGTCCTGGGTCAGATAGCCCAGATGAATCAGCTGGCGCAGGATGGAGACCCAGTCCTGCTCGCTGGTCTCGCTGCCGATGCCGTAGGTGGAGAGGCGGTCATGACCGAGTCGGCGGATGCGTTCGTTGTCCAGTCCGCGCAACACATCGACCACATGCTTGATGCCGAAGCGCTGGCCGACCCGGTACACGCACGACAGGGCCATCTGCGCCGGGACCGTTGCATCGAAGCGCTCGGGCGGGTCCAGGCAGACATCGCAGTTGCCGCAGTCCTGCTCCAGGCTCTGGTCGAAGTAGTGCAGCAGGATGCGCCGGCGGCACACGCCGCTTTCGGCAAAGTCCACCATGGCATTGAGCTTGTGCAGCTCGATGCGGCGCTGGTCGGGATCCTCGGTATTGTCCACCAGCCGGCGGGCGGTGACGATGTCCTGCTGGCCGTGCAGCAGCAGCGCCTCGGCCGGCAGGCCGTCGCGCCCTGCCCGCCCGGTCTCCTGATAATAGCCCTCGATGTTGCGCGGCAGGTCGTAATGGACGACGAAGCGCACATTGGGCTTGTCGATGCCCATGCCGAAGGCCACCGTGGCGACCACCAGGTCGAGCCGGTCGCGCAGGAAGTCCTCCTGCACCCGGCGGCGCTGCTCGCCCGGCAGGCCGGCGTGGTAGGCAGCGGCGCGCAGACCGCGCTCGGCCAGCCGCTGCGCCACCTCGTCGACCCGCTTGCGGCTCAGGGCATAGACGATGCCGGCCTGCTCCGGGCGCGTCTCCAGAAAGGCCAGCAGCTGCTCGAAGGGCTTGTGCTTTTCCAGCACGGTGTAGCGGATGTTGGGCCGGTCGAAGCCGGTGACGTGCTCGCGTGCGCCTGTCAGTCTGAGCACCCGCAGGATATCGGCGCGGGTCTGGACATCGGCGGTGGCGGTCAGCGCGATACGCGGCACGCCCGGAAAATGCTCGGCCAGCCCGCCCAGGCGGGCGTATTCGGGCCGGAAATCATGCCCCCACTGGGACACGCAATGGGCTTCATCGATGGCGATCAGGGCCAGCGGGATCTCCTGCAGCCGTTCCAGGAAGCCTTCGCTCAGCAGCCGTTCCGGGCTGACATAGAGCAGATCCAGCTCACCGGCGTGCAGCCGTGCCAGCACCTGGCGGGCGCTGTCACTGTCCAGGTTCGAGTTGTAGCCGGCCGCGGCCACGCCGTTGGCCTGCAGAGCGGCGACCTGATCCTGCATCAACGAGATCAGGGGCGAGACCACCAGCGCCGTGCCGGATCGCAGCAGGGCCGGGATCTGGTAGCACAGGGACTTGCCGCCGCCGGTGGGCATGAGCACGAAGACGTCCTCACCGGCGGTGAGCTGCTCGATGATGCGCTGCTGGTGAGGGCGGAAATCGGCGTAACCGAAGGTGTCGCGCAGGATGCGGCGGGCCGCCTCGGCCGGATCGTCGCGGGTTTGGGGCTGCGGGTCCATCCGCCTCATTCTACCCGATCGGGGTCGGCGCCGCTCAGGCGGCCACCTCCAGGCAGTGTACGCTGAACAGGCGATCGCGATCGGTCCAGACCGCCAGCGGCTCGAAACCGGCCCCGGCGGCCAGGGCCTGAAAGCCGGCCACGCTGTATTTGTAGGAGCACTCGGTATGGATGCCCTCGCCGGCCTCGAACCGGAAGCGCTGACCGTCCAGCCGCACCTGCTGCAGGCAGTCGCTGACCAGGTGCATCTCGACCCGGCCGTGCACGGGGGCGTAGAAGGCCCGGTGGTGGAAGTGCGCCAGGTCGAAATCCGCGCCCAGCTCGCGATTGATACGCACCAGAAGGTTGCGGTTGAAGGCAGCGGTCACGCCGGCAGCATCGTTATAGGCGGCGTTGAGTATGGCCGGGTCCTTCTGCAGGTCCACGCCGATCAGCAGCCGGCCGCCCGGACCCAGGGCACGGGCGACATGCGCGAGCAGCTGCCGGGCCTGGTCCGGCTCGAAGTTGCCGATGCTGGAACCGGGAAAGAAAGCCGCGCGCGGCAAGCCTTCCGGCAGTGCGGGCAGCGCCAGCCCCTGTGAGTAATCCACGCAGGCGGCGTGCACCCGGATATCGGGATAGTCACGGGCCAGTTCGCCGGCGGCCAGCAACAGGAAGTCACGCGAGATGTCCAGTGGCATGTAGAGCGCCGGCCGCAGGGCATCGAGCAGCAGCCGGATCTTGCGGCTGCTGCCCGAGCCCAGTTCCACCAGCACCCCGCCGCGGCCGAGCAGTTCCGCCATCGCCTCGCCGTGGGCCTCCAGCAGTCCCAGCTCGGTACGCGTGGGATAGTACTCCGGGGTCCCGGTAATGGCCTCGAACAACTCGGAGCCGCGCCGGTCATAGAACAGCTTGGGCGAAAGCCGCCGCGGCCGCTGCCCCAGGCCCCGCAGCACTTCGGTGCGCAGGTCCTCGATCTGCGGCTGCATATCATGAAATTGAACGGCAGAATCAGCAGAGGGCTTCATGCCGCATCCTCGGCCAGGCGCAGCCCCATGAACTGCCAGCGGTCATGGGGATAGAAGAAATTGCGGTAACTGGGCCGGACATGATCCGCCGGCGTGACGCAGGAGCCGCCGCGCAGCACCTGCTGATTGCACATGAACTTGCCGTTGTATTCACCCAGCGCGCCGGCCGGGGCCCGGTAGCCGGGATAAGCCGTGTAGGGACTGGAAGTCCATTCCCACACATCGCCGTAGAGTTGCTGCAGACCCGGCGCCGTGGCGATGCCCGGATGCAGCCGGCCGGCCTCGCGCAGGTTGCCGGCAACGGGCCGCTCAGCGGCGGCGACTTCCCATTCCTGCTCGCCGGGCAGGCGCTTTCCGGCCCAGCGGGCAAAGGCATCGGCCTCGTAGTAGCTCACATGACAGACCGTCTCGTCGGGATTGAGCGGTCTGAGGCCGCCGAGCGTGTACTGCCACCAGTCGCCATCCTGCTGCAGCCAGTACAGCGGCGCCTGCCAACCCAGACGCTGCACCGTCGCCCAACCGTCGGACAGCCACAGTTCGGGCCGGCGATAGCCGCCGTCGTCCATGAAGGCGAGGTATTCGGCGTTGATCACCGGTCGGCTGGCCAGGCGCCAGGGCGCGATGCAGACCCGGTGCCGGGGCCGTTCGTTGTCGAAGGCGTAGCCGTTGCCGCCGCAGCCGATCTCCTGCACACCGCCGGGGTATTCATGCCAGTCCAGCGGCGCGGCGCGGCCCTCGGACAGCGGCAGCTCCTCGCGGTAGGCCGGCAGCAGCGGATTGACCCAGAAGTTGTGTTTGAGGTCGGTCAGGATCAGTTCCTGATGCTGCTGCTCGTGGTTGAGCCCGATGGCCAGCCGCAGCGCGATGTCCGGCCAGTGTTGTGCATCCGCCTGATCGATCAGCGCCTGCATGTGTTCATCGACCCAGGCCCGGTAGCGATACACCGTCTCCAGGTCCGGCCGCGACAACAGCCCGCGCCGGGCCCGTGGATGGTAGCCGTCCAGTTGTTCGTAGTAGGAATTGAACAGGTAGCGGAAGCGCGGATTGAAGGGCCGGTAGGCAGGCAGGTATTCCTGCAGCAGGAAGGTCTCGAAGAACCAGCTCACGTGCGCCAGGTGCCACTTGGGCGGACTGGTCTCGGTAATGCTCTGCAGCAGACAGTCTTCGGGCTGCAGCGGCCGGCACAGGGTTTCGGTCATGGCCCGTACCGCAGCATAATCCTGCCGTGCCTGTTGCCGATCCAGCAGGGGAATGCTCCTGCCGGCATCGCGTTCCTGCGTCAGGGTCTGGCTCATGCCCGTTCCTTCAGTTGTTTCCAGCGGCGCCGTGCAGGAATCACGACGCCGGGACTGCCCCCGGAGAGTGCCATGACAACATGGCGGCTGCAAACGCAGGCGTAGAAAAGGCAGGGTTATTGCGGTTCGCGCAACAGCTTCCCGCACTCGGGCATGGATCAAACATCCAGCTTGCGCCGCAACGCCTTGTCCTGGCCGCGGCGTTTCTTGGCTTCCAGTCGACGCTGGCGCGCACTGCGCGAGGGCTTGGTGGGGATACGCCGTTTCGCCGGCGTGAGCGCGCTGCGGATCAGTTCCGACAGGCGCTCCAGGGCCTGGGCACGGTTGCGCTCCTGAGTGCGTGCGGCCTGGGCCTTGATCACGAGCACCCCGTCGCGGGTGATGCGGCGGTCGCGCCGGGCGAGCAGCCGCTGCTTGCAGGTCTCGGGCAGCGAGGAGGCGGGGATATCGAAGCGCAGATGAATGGCCGTGGCCAGTTTGTTCACGTTCTGGCCGCCGGCGCCCTGGGCACGCACCGCACTGATCTCGAGTTCCTCCTCCGGCAACGTCAGGTCGGGCGTGATCTGCAGATCCATGGCGCAGCTGCGGCCGGACTCAGTCCTTGCGCAGTTCCCCCTCTGGCGACAGCCCCTGCAACAGGCGCTCGACCTCCTCCAGTTCCTCGGCGGTACTGCGGGCGATGGCAGCCAGCACGTCGGCGTTTTCCAGTTGCTGCGCCCGCTCCTCCGAATCGGGATCCAGGCCGGCGGCATAATCCTGTTTTATCGCATCGAGACGCTCACGCAGGTCCTCTCTGCGCTGCAGCAGCCCGTCGCGGTCGGTGTCATCGGGATCGATCGGCATGTTCCCCTCCCAGCCCGGCGCGCAAATCTGCTAGGCTGTTGTTCAACAGAAACCATCCATGAGGATAAGCGACCATGCAACAGGATGAAAGCCTCGAAACCCCGCAGATGGACGCCGCCGACCTGTATCGCGAGGAGGTGATCACCGACCGCCGGGTGGGCAGTATCCGGGTGCTGACTCCCGTCACCGCCGAGGGCGCGACGGATCCCGGACGCGCCGTGGTCTATGTGGGACAGGCGCAACTGATGACGCCTGCCGGTGCGCTGCCGCTGAATTTCGAGATCCCCGCCGCCTCCCTGGCCGAGGCCGTGGACAAGTTCAGCGAAGCGACCGAGCAGGCCGTGGAACGCACCATGCAGGAACTCGAGGAGATGCGCCGCGAGGCGGCTTCCTCCATTGTCATCCCCAAGGCCGGCGGTGAGGGCATGGGCGGCCCCGGAGGCGGACTCGGCGGCGGCATGCCGGGCGGCGGCTTTCAGCTGCCCTGAATGCGCATCGGGACCAGATGACAGCAGCATGACAGAGGCAGCGCTTTTTTGCTGTACATATGCGGATGCTGGGGTAAACTGAAATTGATTGCATGAATTCAGGTGTCTGGCTTGCGCCCTCCCCACGCCGTCTTCCTCGCATGCAATCGGTCATCATCGTCAGTCAAGTGCTAGAGGTACGTTTCATGGCTACAGGTACTGTGAAGTGGTTCAACGAGTCCAAGGGTTTCGGCTTCATCACTCCCGCGGACGGCGGTTCGGATGTCTTCGTGCATTTCTCGGCCATCCAGGGCAAGGGCTTCAAGACCCTGCTCGAGGGTCAGTCCGTGACCTTTGATGTCGAACAGGGGCCCAAGGGTCCACAGGCCGCGAACGTCGTGGCCCAGGGCTGAGCGCTCTGCCGCGGCAATGAGCATGCAGACCCCGCACTCAGGTGCGGGGTTTGTTTTTTTGCGGCGCGGGAAATGAGGGGTATGCATTGAATTCCGGGGAGCGGTAATATTCGGGGTCTGACGACCCATACCGGCACAAGGAGTTCACATGCGCGCCCTGATCCTGTTTCCCCTCCTGCTGCTCTGCAACCCCGCCGTCGCCGCCGGCGACACTGCCCCCTGGGGCACGGCGGCCGATAACCAGCTCGAGATCGAGTATGCACCGCACAAGGTGCTCTACGATGTCAGCGCCGGCAGCGTGGAACAGTTCGAAGGCGTGCTCGACCGGGCCAGTTATCTGAACAATGTCTACGGCGCCGATCCGTTCGATGCCTCCATCGTGCTGGTGCTGCACGGCGGCGAGATCGACTTCTTCGCCCTGGAGAATCACGACCGCTACCGGGAACTGATGCGCCGCGCCCAGAGCCTGACGGTCGGCGGGATCATCGAATTCCGCATGTGCCGCATCGCCGCGCGGGGCCACGGCTATGCCCCGAAGGATATACACGGCTTTGTGAAGATGGTGCCGATGGCGGATGCCGAGATCGTGCGCCTGCAGCAGGAGGAAGGCTACGCCTACATGCGCTGATTCAGTCGATCTCGAGCCGGGTCAGGCGCGCACGGATCTCGCGCAGCTTCGCCTTCACCCGGCGGGCATTGTCCGCCCCCATACGGATCAGCGTCTTCTGCCCGGCTGACAGCGATTCCAGTTCGGGATCGGCGTACTGATACAGCACGTGCGGGCGCGTCAGCCGGACCGGATCACTCACCTCGGGCGTGGCCAGCAGGTGATCGATCACCTCCACCAGACGGTCGTTGAAATAGGCGTCGGGATAACCGAGTTCCTCGTAGGCAGCCTGGAACAGCGGGTAGTAGCGGATATAGAGTCCGGTGAAGGCCGCGGTATCCAGTGATTCCAGCAGACGGACATGGGGGACGTAGCGGCGGTAGTTCTCCGGCCGGATGAAATACTCATCCTCGCCCGCGCCGGCCCTGACCAGAAAGCGCTCCGGCGC
Organism: Gammaproteobacteria bacterium; assembly: GCA_002699185.1. GTDB lineage: Bacteria > Pseudomonadota > Gammaproteobacteria > Thiohalobacterales > Thiohalobacteraceae > Thiohalobacter. Next base: position 37,510 of record PABG01000075.1, read on the forward strand.
GGTCTGTACCGCCAGCTGCTTCAGCGAGAAGCGGGTCCGCGGCAGGTTGTCGACGGTCACCACCAGACGGCGGATGAAGCCGTCGATATTGAACAATCCCAGGGCATCGCCGGCGGCGAACATGGTCTGCAGGGCCTGGCTGGCCAGTGGATCGCTCTCGCCGAGTGCGGGCAGTGGCGGCGCGGGCTCCGGTCCCGGCTCCGGCGCGTCCCCCGGCGGCGATTCCATCCCGCCGCCGACATCGGCATCCAGGGCCGACGGCGGCTCCGGCACCGGGTACTGCGGAGCCGGAGGTTCGGCTTCCTGTATGGACCGGGCGGGTTCGGGGGCGGGGGTGCGCGTCTGCTGCGGCGGTTGCTGCCAGAAATACAGTGCACCCAGCACCGCCAATACCACCACAATCGCCAGGATTGTCCTGTTCATATTCCCCCGCCGGCCGGATCCATGTCAGAGCATTGTGCCTGATCCATCGGCCGGGGAAAATCCCGCTACTTCGCACCCGCCTCCAACTGGCGCAGACAGTCGAGTATCTCGTCCAGCAGATCGTCAAACTCCCCGGGCGCCGGCATGTTCTCCTCCTCGGCGATCTCCAGTTCGCGGGCATCGTATTCCCAGCGCCGCAGCAGTTCGATCTTCTGCGCATCGCTCAGGTCGTCCCGCGCCATCAGTTCGTGGGGACGGCGAAAGACCGCGGTTGGATCGAGTCGGGCGGTGTCCCATTGAGCCGCATCCATCATGCCCACCTCCGTGATTGAAATGCATGTCAAGGATAGTCGAGTTTTCACACTGGTGTCGGCGGCGATCGGATTCAACCCGCCGTGGGCCAGGCCGGGGCGATGGCGCTCCGGGACCTGGTGGCGCAGATGTACGAACAGCTTGCTTGAGCGGCTGGAGAAACAGACCTCAGGGCAGCGGCAGGCGCTCACGCAACCAGGCCAGGATACGCTGCTCGGCCCAGTAGATCGGGCGCCAGGGAAAGCGCCCGGCGACGAAACCGACATGGCCGCCACGCTCGGACAGCGCCAGGGTCACGCCCGGCCCCAGATCGCCGGGGGCCGGCACCGTGTCGGGATACATGAAGGGATCGTCACGGGCATGCAGGATCAGGGTCGGCGTGACGATGCCGCCCACATAGCCGGCGGCGCTGCAGCGGCGGTAATAGTCGGCGGCGTCGGCGAAACCGTTGAGCGGGGCGGTAATGCGGTCATCGAAGGCGCGGATACTGTCGATCCGGTCCAGATCCATCCCCGGTACTGTCGCCCGGTGGCGGCAGCGGCGGCGATAGGAAGATTTCAAGCGATTTAACAGATATCTTCCATAAATCCTTGAAACACCTGTATCCATTCGCTGCACTGCAGCCTCCAGCCGGAAGGGGACCGACACGGCCACGGCACACGCCAGACCACTGTCCGCGCCGCTCTCGCCCAGGTGCTTGAGCAGCAGGTTTCCGCCCAGGGAAAAACCCACTGCGGCCCGTGGTGCGCAATCACGGGCGCGCAGCCAGGCCAGCACCTCGCGCAGATCGTCGCTGGCGCCGGAATGGTAGCTGCGGGCCAGGCGGTTCGGCTCCTCACTGCAGCCGCGCAGGTGCATGAACCGGGCGCGGCAGCCGGCCGCGGCCAGGGCATTCAGGAGGGGGGTGGCGTAGTGGGAGTTCAGCGAGCCTTCCAGGCCATGGATGATCAGCACCCCCGGTCCGGATTCCGGACCGCAGGCGGCCAGATCGATGAAATCGCCATCGGCGAGTTCGACCCGCTCGCGGGTCAGCGCCAGGCGCCGCGGCCGACGCGCCAGCACCGGCCACAGGGTCTGCAGGTGCGGTGAAGGCAGCCACCAGGCCGGCCGGAAACCGGCCTGGTCTTGTCCCGAGCCGGTCTCAGGCGACCGATCCATGCCGGGACGGGCGCAGATGCGTGCTTACTGCCCCCCCATGACCGAGCGGCGGATCTCCATCATCTGCTCCTGCTTGCTCTGCA
>PABG01000076.1 GCA_002699185.1 Gammaproteobacteria bacterium
CGCCGTGTAGCCGCCGTTGCCCACCGCCTGCTTCTGCTTGATGATATCGGCCTCGATGGTCGCCGCCAGGTGGTTGGCCTGGCCGGTGAGGTCGGCCGCGGTGTGATAGTCGGTGCCTTCGTGCTTGAAGGCGCTGTTGCGCAGGTAGGCCCAGAGCACGCACACCAGGCCCAGGTCATGGGCATGGGCGAAGGCTTCGCTTACCTCCATGATCTGGCGGCGGGATTCCTCCGAGCCGAAGTACACCGTGGCGCCCACCGCCACCGCGCCCAGTTCGAAGGCCTGGTCGACCTGGGCAAACAGGGTCTGATCGTACTGATTCGGATAGCTGAGCAGCTCGTTGTGATTGAGCTTCACGATGAAGGGGATCCTGTGGGCGTACTTCCTGGCCACCGAACCCAGCACACCGAGCGTGGAGGCCACACCGTTGCAGCCGCCCTCGATGGCCAGCTCGACGATATGCTCCGGATCGAAGAAATCCGGGTTGGGCGCAAAGGAGGCACCGGCCGAGTGTTCCACGCCCTGGTCCACCGGCAGCAGTGACAGATAACCGGTGCCGCCCAGACGCCCCTGGTTGAACAAACTCTGCAGGTTGCGCATGACCCGCGGGTTGCGGTCGCTGTGACTGACGATGCGGTCGACAAAATCCGGCCCCGGGACATGCAGCCGCTCGCGCGGGATACCGGTGCAGCGGTAGGCGAGCAGGGATTCGGCCTCTTCGGCCAGAATGGCTTGGATATTCGTGCTCATTTCGATCCTCCTTGTCGGCGCGTGCAGCCACGGTACTGTGGCATGCCCTGACGCCGGTTGTCGCTGACGTGGATCAATCGCGGCGGCCGCACGGATTTCAGAACGACGACCGCCCGGTGTCTGCCCGCAGTGGGCTGACCCGTCGATGCAGGTCCTCCAGCGGCGCCGGCCGGGAGAAATGGTAGCCCTGGGCGTAGTCGATCCCGATCTCCTGCAGCCGTTCCAGAATATCGGCATTCTCCACGAACTCGGCGATGGTCTGCTGACCCAGCAGGTGACCGATATCGTTGATGGAACGGACCATGGCGTAATCGATGGGATCCGAGGCGATGTTCTGAATGAAGATGCCGTCGATCTTCAGGAAATCCACCGGCAGGGTCTTGAGATAGCCGAAGGAGGACATGCCGGTGCCGAAGTCATCCAGTGCGAAGCGGCAACCGATCGCCTGCATGCGCGACATGAATTCCCGGGCGACAATGAGATTGCCGATGGCGGTGGTCTCGGTGATCTCGAAACAGAGCTTGCTGCCGTCCATGCCGCACGCGTCGAACAGCTGGAGTACGAAATCGGCGAAACCGCTGTCATTGAGGGTTTCGCCCGACAGGTTGACCGATACCACCCCGACCCGGGTCAGCGCCTCGGGATGGCGGGTGAACCAGTGGCAGATGCTGGAGACTACCCAGCGGTCCACCGTGGGCATAAGGTTATAGCGTTCGGCGGCGGGGATGAAGGCCGAGGGCGGGATCAACCGGCCGGTTTCGTCCTGCAGCCGTACCAGTATTTCCAGATGCTGCCCGGCGTCCCGGGCGTTGATCGGCTCGATGGTCTGGAAATACAGTGCCAGGCGGTTCTCGCCGATGGCCTGGTTGATGCGGCTGATCCAGTTCACCTCGCCGTAATGCTGGTTGAGCAGGGAATCGTTTTCGTCATAGCGGTAGATGCGGTTGCGGCCGTTGTGCTTGGCGGCATAGCAGGCTGCGTCGGCCAGGCTGAGCAGCTTCTGCTGATTCAGGTTGTCGGCGGTGATGGGCGCCAGCCCGATACTCGTGGTGACGTTGAAGCGCTGATTGTCCCAGATGAATATGAAGCTTTCGATGGCGCGGCGGATCTTTTCGGCGATCGGCTCGGCTTCCGCCAGGCTGCAGTCGGCCAGGATGATGGTGAACTCGTCCCCGCCGAGCCGGGCCAGGATGTCGTGGCGGCGGATCTCGCCGGACAGGATGTGGCCCACGCGGCGCAACAGTTCATCGCCGGCGGTGTGGCCGCAGGTGTCGTTGACCAGCTTGAACTGATCCAGATCCAGGAACAGCAGGGCGTGTTCCTTGCGGTCCAGTTTGGCGCTGTTGATGAACTCCTGCAGCTGGCGGTTGAACTCGACCCGGTTGCGCAGGCCGGTCAGGTCGTCATGGCTTGCCTTGTACAGCAGTTCCTGCTGCAGGAGCTGCTCACGGGTGACGTCGTGGGCGACGATGATCAGGCCGCTGGTGTTGCCCGCGGTGTCCCGGATCGGGGCGGCGGACTGTTCGATGAAGATGCGCTCGCCCTGGCGGTTGACGATCGGCTGCTCGCTGCGGGGTATGACGGCGCCACCCTTCAGGCACTGAGTCTCGAGCAGTTCCCACAGCTGTCCCAGGTCCTGTTCACCATGATAGATCTCGCCGATGTGCCGACCCTGGACTTCTTCCTGCCGCCAGCCCAGCAGGGCCTCGCCGGCCGGGTTGAGGTACTCCACCCGGCCGGCGTTGTCGGTGGTGATCACGGCATCGCCGATGGAATGGAGCATGGTCTCCAGATGTGTTTTCTGCCGGTCCAGCTGCTCGAGGGCATCCCGCAGCCGGTCATAACTGTTCCTGAGGTCGGACTGCATGTCCTGGAAGGTCGAGGCCAGCTCGCCGATCTCGTTCTTCTGTGCGGTGATGCTGGCGGGTATCGGCTTGAGGTCGCTCAGCGAGCTGGAGGCGATGGTCCGGGTCAGGGTGTGGATCGGATCGGTGGTGCGCCGGGCGATGGCGTACAGTGCCAGACCGAACAGCAGCAGCGCGACCAGCAGCGGCACCAGCAGATTGCTGGCGAGATTGGGCAGCAGTGCCAGGCCGTGACTCTGGTAATAGGCGACATGGGCCGTTCCGAGAAAGCCGGCGCCGAGTTCGATCGGCTGGACGATCTCGGTAACGGGGCGTTCGTTGTAGTGGCTCTCGATCTGGTGCATTGCGGCCGGCCGTTGCGGCGTGATGCGCTTGCCGACGAAACTGAAATTGGTATGCGCCAGGATCAGGCCGTCGTCATTGGCGAGATAGGCATAGGCATAGTCATCGCCCGGGATGGCGGCATGGACCCAGTTCTCCAGCAGGGTGTAGTCGCGGGTCAGGATGGCGTCCATGCTGCCGCTGGCCAGGGTGCGGGCGTGCGAGGCGGCCTGCAGGGCCCGGAAGGATTCGATGGTGCGGTTGGATTCCGTGATCACGGCCGCGGTCAGCCCCGCCGCGATCACCAGCAGGAGCAGGGCGATCGGGATAATGAGCCTGAGAAACAGGTTGTAGCGGTACTTCTGCGTCACGGTGCCGGCGAGTACTGCATCAGGTTGCGGGTCAGCGTCTCGAGCGCCGGGTCGTACTCGATGAAATCCCGCACCTTGATGTCAGCCAGCGGTTGCAGAGCGGCGCGTCCCGATTCGGTCCGGGACAGTTTCATCAGCGCGCGGCGCCAGGCCTCGATGGGTTCCGGGCCGAGCCGGGTGCTGTCGATGATGCTCAGTTCCCTGAAATTGAGTTTGTGCTCCAGAATCTTGTAACTCACTGCGCACATGGTGGTGGCGGCAGCATCCCCCAGCAGGACTGCGTAGACGGATTTCTTGAGATCGCCGGTGAACATCAGGTCCAGATCGGTGTGGATATCCATTCCGAAATCCTGCAGGTAGGCACGTGGCGCCAGGTAGGCGCCGGCCCCGAGCGGGCTGATCAGCGCCAGCTTACGCCCGCGCAGATCGTCCACGCTGTCGATGCCGCTGTCGGCGCGGACGATGAAGCTGCCCTGGCTGGTAACCTTGCCGTCGAGGTTGCGCATCTGGACCACCGCGTCGAGCTTGCCCTTGCCCTTGAGCAGGTAGAACAGATAGGAATTGAGATAGACGAAATCGATCTCGTTGTGCCCAAGCAGCTTTTCCACCTGATCGATGCCTTTGGGAAAGACGAGTTCGATCTCCGCATCCAGTTCCCGCGACAGGTGCTGGCGCAGGGGTTCCCAGACCGTGTGCAGCCGCGAAGGGGAGGCGGGGTTGACGATTGCGAACTGGTAGCCGGGGGCTGCCGCCGCCGGTCGGCAGACCAGCATGGCGAGGCCGAGCACAATGAGCAGAAAACGCATACCTGTGAACCTCATGGGCAGCTGAATACACAACCATGCAAGTCAGTATAGCCCCCGTCCCGTCCGGACGTGATCAGGGGTCGCGATGCCGGCTGACGGCCGCGCGCATGGCCCGCGCGGCATTGGACAGGGTACGCTCACGGTGGTGGATGATGCCCAGCCGCCGGTGCGGCGCCAGTCCGGGGACCGTCAGGGCACTGAGCTGGTTGTCCAGCATACTGTCCGGCAGCAGGCTCCAGCCCAGCCCGACCGCCACCAGCATCTTGATGGTCTCCAGGTAGTTAGTCGACAGTTCGGCCTCGATCCTGAGGCCGCGGCGGGCGAATCCGGATTCGATGATCTGGCGGGTGAAGGTTTCCGGGCCGGGCAGGATCGCCGGGGTTGCCGCCAGCCGGGCCATGTCCACCCGGTCCCGGCCGGTCAGGGGATGATCGCGGCCGACCACCACTGACAGGGGATCGTCCCAGACCGGCTCCAGGGCCAGTGCAGGCGGTGGCTCGACCGGCAGCGTGACCACGCCCAGTTCCAGCTCGCCGCTGACCACGGCCGCGCACACCGCCTCCGAGTCCAGGAAACGCAGTTCCAGCCGCACCTCCGGGTAGTGATCGATGAACTCGCGCAGTACCGGTGGCAGGCGGTGCAGACCGATGTGATGGCTGGTGCCCAGGTACAGCCGCCCCTCGACCCGTCCGGAGAGATTGGCGATGGCGCGCTGGCTGTCCTCGATGTCGAGCAGAATGCGTCGCGCGCGCGGCAGCAGGGCCTCACCGGCCTCGGTCAGCAGCACCCGGTGGCCGATGCGGTCGAACAGCCGCACCTTCATCGCTGCCTCCAGGGCGGCGACGCGCTTGCTCACCGCCGGCTGAGTCAGGTGCAGTTCAGCCGCCGCTGCGGAAAAGGATTCATGTTGTGCCACGGCCAGAAAGGCGCGCAGACCGGCAATATCCAGTGACATATCTCTATTCCAAATTGGAATAGTTTACATGAATAATATGAATTTGTGTTATCACATATTCCTGCCTAGACTCGGTTCCATCACAGGAGAAAGATGGCCATGACAGGCAAGACAGTCTACGACAAGCTCTGGGATGCGCATGTTGTGCGGCAGGATGCGGACGGCACGGCGCTCCTTTATATCGATCGCCACCTCATTCACGAAGTCACCTCGCCGCAGGCGTTCGAGGGCCTGCGGCTGGCCGGGCGCAGACCCTGGCGTACCGAGTCGGTGCTGGCGGTGCCGGATCACAATGTCCCGACCACCAACCGCAGCGGCGGCATCAGTGACCCGGTCTCGCGCATCCAGGTCGAGACCCTGGACAGCAACTGCCGTGCGTACGGCATCCGGGAGTTCACCATGAACGACCCGCGCCAGGGCATCGTCCATGTGATCGGCCCGGAGCAGGGCGCGACCCTGCCGGGCATGACCGTGGTCTGCGGCGACTCCCACACCTCCACCCATGGCGCCTTCGGTGCGCTGGCCTTCGGCATCGGCACCTCGGAGGTCGAGCATGTGCTGGCCACCCAGTGTCTGATCCAGACCAAGGCGAAGAACCTGCTGATCCGGGTCGATGGCCGGCTGCCGGCCGGGGTGACCGCCAAGGACGTGGTGCTGGCCATCATCGGCCGCATCGGCACCGCCGGCGGCACCGGCCACACCATCGAGTTCGGCGGCGAGGCCATTCACAGCCTGTCGGTCGAGGGCCGCATGACGGTGTGCAACATGGCCATCGAGGCCGGCGCCCGCGCCGGGCTGGTGTCGGTCGATGACGCCACCATCGAATACGTGCACGGCCGCACCTTCGCCCCCCGGGGCGAGTTGTGGGACCGGGCCGTGGCGGCCTGGCGCGACCTGGTGTCGGATGATGACGCCGTGTTCGATCAGACCGTGGTGCTGGATGCCGCCGGGCTGGTGCCGCAGGTCACCTGGGGCACCTCGCCCGAGATGGTGGTCGGCATCGATGCCGTGGTGCCGGATCCGGCGCAGGCCGACAGCGCGGTCAAGCGCGGCGGCATGGAAAAGGCGCTGGCCTACATGGACCTCAAGCCGGGCACCCCGATTCAGGACATCCGGCTCGATCGCGTGTTCATCGGTTCCTGCACCAACTCCCGCATCGAGGACCTGCGCGAGGCCGCTGCCGCCATCCGCGGCGGCAAAGTGGCGGCCAACATCAAGCAGGCGCTGGTGGTGCCGGGCTCCGGCCTGGTCAAGCAGCAGGCCGAGGCCGAGGGACTGGACAAGATCTTTGTCGAGGCCGGCTTCGAATGGCGCGAGCCGGGCTGCTCCATGTGCCTGGCCATGAACGCCGACCGGCTGGAGCCGGGCGAGCGCTGCGCCTCGACTTCCAATCGCAACTTCGAAGGCCGCCAGGGCCAGGGCGGACGCACCCACCTGGTCAGCCCGGCCATGGCCGCTGCCGCGGCGGTGCACGGGCACTTTGTCGATATCCGAGCATGATCAAGAGCGCCACGGAAATAAAGGATAAATTTCGTAATGGCCACGGAAAGCACGGAAAGCACGGACGGAAAAAAGTTCTGTGTTCTTCGGCGCCGCGCATAGCGCGTGCGTCGGCAAGCCATTGTCCGTGCTTTCCGTGTAGTCCGTGGCGCTTTTAAAGGGTTTTATCATGGAAAAATTCGAAACACTGACCGCGATCGCCGCGCCGCTGGACCGCTCCAACGTGGACACGGACGCGATCATTCCCAAACAGTTCCTCAAATCGATCAAGCGTACCGGCTTCGGCCCGAACCTGTTCGACGAATGGCGCTACCTGGATCACGGTGAACCGGGCGGGGACAACAGCAACCGGCCGCTGAATCCGGACTTCGTCCTCAATCAGGAGCGTTACAAGGGCGCGCGCATCCTGCTGGCCCGCGAGAACTTCGGCTGTGGTTCCTCGCGCGAACACGCCGTCTGGGCGTTGCTGGACTACGGCTTCCGGGTGGTGATCGCGCCCAGCTACGCCGACATCTTCTTCAACAACTGCTTCAAGAACGGCATCCTGCCCATCATCCTGCCGGCGGAGGCCGTGGACCGGTTGTTCCGCGAGACCGAGGCGCAGCCGGGCTACGAGTTGACCGTGGACCTGGAAGGGCAGAAGGTGATCACCCCGAACGGGGATGAATTCGGCTTTGAGATCGACGCCTTCCGCAAGCACTGCCTGCTGGAGGGACTGGACGATATCGGCCTGACCCTGCAGCATGCCGACGAGATCCGCGCTTATGAGGCGCGGCGCAAACAGGAAGCGCCCTGGTTGTTTGAAGCATAAAAAAGCGCCACGGAAAACACGGAAAGCACGGAAGAAATTATGATGTCCGGCGCCGCGCGCAGCGCGTGCGCCGGCAATCAATTGTCCGTGCTTTCCGTGTTTTCCGTGGCCATTTCGAACGTGGCCATTATAGGATTACATCATGAAGAAACTGCTGGTACTGCCGGGTGACGGCATCGGCCCGGAGATCGTCGCCGAGGCGATGAAGGTCATCGACCACCTCAGGTCCGGGGCCGGTCTGGAACTGGAGATCGAGCAAGGGCTGGTCGGCGGCGCGGCCTATGACGCCGCCGGCACGCCGCTGCCTGACGCGACGCTGGACAAGGCGAAAGCCGCCGACGCCATCCTGCTGGGCGCGGTCGGCGGGCCGAAGTGGGAGCCGCTGGAGATCGCCCTGCGTCCGGAGAAGGGTCTGCTGGGCCTGCGCGCCGGACTGGGGCTGTTCGCCAACCTGCGCCCGGCCATCCTGTATCCGCAGCTGGCCGAGGCTTCCAGCCTCAGGCCCGAAGTGGTCGCCGGGCTGGACATCATGATCGTGCGCGAACTGACCGGCGGTATCTACTTCGGCCAGCCCCGCGGGGTGCGTGAGCTGGAGAACGGCGAGCGCGAGGGCTTCAACACTCTGGTCTATTGCGAGTCCGAAATCCGACGCATCGCCCGGGTGGCCTTCGATATCGCCGCCAAACGCGCCGGCCGGGTCTGTTCCGTGGACAAGGCCAATGTGCTCGAGTGCACAGAATTGTGGCGTGAGGTGGTAACTGAGGAGGCCGCCGGCCGGCCCGATATTGAACTGTCCCACATGTATGTCGACAATGCCGCCATGCAGCTGGTGCGGGCGCCCAAGCAGTTCGACGTCATTGTCACCACCAACATGTTCGGCGATATCCTCTCCGATGAGGCGGCCATGCTGACCGGCTCCATCGGCATGCTGCCCTCTGCTTCCCTGAACGAGCAGGGTCAGGGGATGTATGAGCCCATCCACGGCTCGGCGCCGGATATCGCCGGCCGGGACATCGCCAACCCGCTGGCGACCATCCTGTCGGTGGCCATGATGCTGCGCTTCAGCCTGGACCGCGGCGATCTGGCCGACGCCATCGAGGCCGCCGTCGGCCGGGTGCTGGACCAGGGCCTGCGCACCGCCGACATCATGCAGGACGGCAAGCGCCGGGTGGGCACGGCCGAGATGGGCGATGCCGTGGTCGCGGAGTTGAATTGAATACAAACAATAGCCACGGAATACACGGAAAATACGGAAAGATTTCATAATGGCCACGGAAAGCACGGAAAGCACGGAAAAATGTTTTTTGTCCTCCGGCGCCGCGCGTAGCGCGTGCGCCGGCATGCATTCGTCCGTGCTTTCCGTGTATTCCGTGGCTATAGGCTTTTTTTTAGGAGTATGTAGATGAACAAGACATTCGATGTCGCCGTCGTCGGCGCCACCGGCGCGGTGGGCGAGGTGATGCTGGAGATCCTGGCCGAGCGCAAGTTCCCGGTCGGCGAGGTATACGCCCTGGCCAGCAGCCGCTCGGCCGGCAGCAAGGTGCGCTTCGGCGACAGGCACCTCACGGTACAGGATCTGGCAGAGTTCGATTTCTCCAGGGTGCAGATCGGCCTGTTCTCGCCCGGCGCCTCGGTGTCGAAGGAATACGCCCCCAAGGCGGCCGCCGCCGGCTGCGTGGTGGTCGACAACACCTCCCAGTTCCGCTACGACGACGACATCCCGCTGGTGGTGCCCGAGGTGAATCCCGAGGCCGTGGCCGGCTATACCAACCGCGGGATCATCGCCAATCCCAACTGCTCCACCATTCAGATGCTGGTCGCGCTCAAGCCCCTGCATGACGCCGCCCGTATCGAGCGAATCAACGTCGCCACCTACCAGGCCGTCTCCGGGACCGGCAAGGAGGCGATCGAGGAACTGGCGAGCCAGACCGCGCAGCTGCTCAACGGCAAGGACGTCGAGGCCAAGGTCTATCCCAAGCAGATCGCCTTCAACTGCCTGCCGCACATCGATGTCTTCATGGACAACGGCTACACCAAGGAAGAGATGAAGATGGTGTGGGAGACCCGCAAGATCATGGGCGACGACAGCATTCAGGTGAATCCCACCGCGGTGCGTGTGCCGGTGTTCTACGGCCATTCCGAGGCGGTGCATATCGAGACCCGCGACAAGCTCACCGCCGCCCAGGCCCGCGAACTGCTGGGCAGGGCGCCGGGCATCGTGGTGCTGGATGAACATACCGACGGCGGCTATCCCACCGCGGTCACCGAAGGGGCCAATCACGACCCGGTCTATGTCGGGCGTATCCGTGAGGATATCTCGCATCCGCGCGGTTTAGATTTATGGGTGGTCGCCGATAATGTGCGCAAGGGTGCCGCCCTGAACAGCATTCAGATCGCGGAGTTGTTGGTCAGAGATCACCTGTAGGCTATAGTGGGGCGGGCTCAAGAAATTCCGATAAAGAACGACTAGTTGCAGGATACTTCTCCACAAACACCAAAATGACGGGATCCAGCGCAGGACGGGTCCTCGGGCACATGAGAGGAAGCAAAATGGTTAGGAAAACGGCCTTAGTCACGGCCATGCTGGGCGCCTTTGCCAGTCATGCCTACGCCCTGGGACTGGGTGAAATCAAGCTCAACTCCGCCCTGCATCAGCCTCTGGACGCCGAGATCACCCTGTTGTCGGCCACGCCGGAGGAAGTCGATCAACTCAAGGTCCGACTGGCTTCGCCGGAGGCCTATGCCGAGGCCGGCGTCGACCGCATCTACCTGCATACCCGACTCAAGTTCGCTGTCACCACCCGGCCTGACGGTACCGCCGTGATCAAGGTCACCAGCCAGGAGCCGGTGCGCGAGCCCTACCTCGATTTCATGGTGCAGGCCAGTTGGGCCAGCGGTCAGCTGGTGCGCGAGTACACCATGCTGATTGATCCGCCCGCGCTGATGCCTGCCGAGGCCCCGGCGCCGGCGCCCGCCGTGCCGACCACTGCCCGTCAGGCCGTCCCGGCGCCGGCACCTTCCCGACCTGACGCCTCAGGCCGCCGGGAAGCGACCTTCAGCGGTTCCGAGTACGGACCGGTGCAGCGCAACGACACCCTGTGGAACATCGCCGAGAAGGTGCGTCCCGATGCCGGGGTGAGCATGCAGCAGACCATGCTCGGCCTGGTGCGCGCCAATCCCGAGGCCTTCCAGCACGGCAACGTCAACAGTCTCAAGGCCGGACATGTCCTGCGCGTACCCTCGCGCGAGGAGTTCACCTCCATCACCCAGGCCGAGGCCCGGGCCGAGGTCAGCCGGCACCACCGGCTCTGGCGCGAGGGCCGCAGTGACGAGACAAACGCCGCACCGGCGGCCGGCACGGTCGAGCGCGAGGCGCCGGCCGCGGAAACAGCGGAGCCGGCAGCGCCCGCCGATCAGGCCGGCCCGTCCGTCGCTGCCGGCACGGACGCCCAGCTCAAGCTGGTCACTCCCGACGCAGCCGACGCCACCGCCGCCGGCAGTGCCGGGGGCGAGGCAGACGCGGACACCGGGGTGGAGCAGGTGCGCACGGAACTGGCACTGGCCGTGGAGGAACTCGAGGCCCAGCGCCAGCAGAACCAGGATCTCAATGAGCGGCTGGCCGACCTGGAGCAGCAGATCGCCCAACTGCATCGTCTGGTTCAGCTCAGTGATGACGAACTGGCCCGGATGCAGGGCTCGCTGGCCGGGGAAGATGCGGCTGCCGCCGACACCGGAGAGGAATCCGCTGCGCCCGCGCAGGAACAACTGGAGGACGAAGCCGCGACTGCTCCGACGCCGGATGAATTGCCCGCCGGGGCCGAGCCGCTGGAATCCGCACCGGCTAACGCGGAGCCGATGGCGCAGGCCGAACCCGTGCCGCCCGCCATGGAGGAGGAAATCCGTCAGCCCGCCCCGGCCCCGGCCGAACAAGGCCTGTTCAACCGTTTCCTGACCAACCCGCTGTGGCAGGCCGGCGCCGGTGCCGTTGCCCTGCTGCTGCTGATCCTGGCCTGGCTCGGCGCGCGCAAGCGCCGCATGGCCACGACCGAGTTCAAGGAAAGCATCCTGGCCGAGCCCGGGGATAAGAGCGGCGCGGGAGGTGTGTCCGCGCCTGCCGCGGCGGCTGCTGCCGGTGCCGCTGCCGGCGGGGCAGCCGCGGCCGCCGCGGCCGAGCCGCAGGAAGAGGCGCCGGCGCCGGCGGCCTCCGGGGGGCCGCAGTCCGACTCCTCGCTGTTCACGGATTTCTCCGTCAGCGATATGGGTACCCTTCAGAACGAGGCCGAGGCCGATCCCATCGCCGAGGCGGATGTCTACCTCGCCTACGGCCGCTACCAGCAGGCCGAGGAACTGATCCGGGGCGCGCTGGACAACGATCCCGACAACACCGATTACCGGCTCAAGCTGCTGGAGGTTTTCCATGCCGCCCGGAATCAGAGTGCCTTCGATGCCGAGGCCGAGGCCCTGCTGGCCCGGTTGGAGAACCAGGAGGATCCCACCTGGCAGCGGGTGGTGGAGATGGGGCGCGAACTGAGCCCCGGCAACAGTCTGTACCAGGCGGGCGGTGGAGCGGTCGAGGCCCCCGCGCCCGCCGAGCCGGAACCGGCCGACCTCGGCGGTATGGACACGAGCGATACCGGCCTGGAGGAAGCCGGGCCGGCAGCGGCCGATTCCGAAGGGGGAATCGAGGAGGACAACACGCTCGATTTCGACCTGGGCGAGTTGGAGAGCTTCGCCTCCGGGGACCGGGCCGAAACGGAAGGGGCCGGTCCTGACGAGGAGAAGGCGCCGGGTCTGGCCGAGGATGACGAAAACATGCTCGAGTTCGATCTTAGCGAGGCCGACGAGGCGGCCGCCCCGGTCGGTGAAGCCGAGGAGGAAGTCGAAGTCGGCGAGGGTGAGCTGCAGGCCGGCGATGAGGTCTCCACCAAGCTCGACCTTGCCCGCGCTTATATCGAGATGGGCGATCCGGAAGGTGCGCGCAGCATCCTGGAGGAGGTCATGGAAGAGGGCAACCAGGCCCAGAAGTCCGAGGCCGAGACACTGATGAAGGAAGTCGTCTGAGGCCGACTTTTGATCATTGCAGACAGCAAAGCCCGGCACCTGCCGGGCTTTGTTCTTTTCCAGCCACTGCGACGGGATTCCACCCGGCACGGCGGGGGAGCGGAAATTGTGATGTTGCCCCTTGCATTCCCCGGCAACAGCTACGAAACTCTGCGCGCTTCACCCCATAAATGAATAAACAAGGAGAGTCATCCATGAACAGCAGAAATATCCTCAGCGTCCTGATGATCGCCCTCGGCCTGACCCTGGCCGGCTGTGGCGAGAGCCAGGGTCCGGCGGAAGAGGCCGGCGAGAAGATTGATGAATCGATGGAATCCACCACCGAAAAGCTCAAGGAGGCCGGCGAGGAAATGGGCGATGCCATGGAAGAGGCCGGCGACAAGGTGGAAGAAGCCACCGAGAACTGACAGGCTTCGTCTGCCGATTTCCAGACCCGGCCCCGGCCGGGTTTTTTTTCATGTCAGTACCAGCGGCTGCCGGCCTGGGTTGATGAGTATCCCCTCATGCCTGGTATGACCTGACGGCCTATGGGGATGTGTCGAGTACGGCCTGCATGTCCCTTTCCTCCACCGGCAATGTCAGCACGGCATGCAGCGCAAACAGTTCGGCCAGCCGCGATACGTACTGTTCCTCCGGCTTTTCCACCAGTACGATCACTTTCGCCCCAGGGGCGTATTTCTGCAGGCTGTACAGAAAGACATCCAGATTGCAGACGTTCACGCCGGCGTAGTTGTTGCCGTAGCCGTAGAAGAATTCCGCCACGACCCAGTCGGGCGGATTCTGTTTCAGTGCATTGATCGCCTTGCGCTGGGAGTTGAGCTTGATCTGTTCCAGGCCCAGTCGGCGGTAAAGGGCGGCGAAATCCGGGTGCGCCGGCGATTCGATGATGGAGTAGAGGGTTTTTCCGCCGGCGATCATCGGTCTCATGGCCTGCGGCGCAGCACCCAGATCTCCAGCAGAGACCACTCCTCACCAGGGTAGTTCTCCTGCTCCAGCGGCGACATGCGACGGTGGCGTGTGGCCATGCTGCCGACGAACTCCAGACGTTCCAGCAGCAGGCGCTTGGTCTCGTCCGCCTTGTCCAGGCTGAAGGGGTTGAGGAAGTTGACCAGCATGTAGCCCTCACGCGGGGCGCGGGCGAAGGCGTCGATCAGAGCCTTGATGACATCGGTTTCGAGATAGACCAGCGAGGCGGTGGAGATCACCACATCGGCGTTTTCCATGGCGGCGTCGACGGCCTGCTTCGCCTCGGGGGACGGGGCATTGAGATCGGCCACAATGGTTTCGTCGAACAGCCCGCAGCCCGCGCCATAGGCCATGGCGTTGCCGGAGATGTCGATGCCGGTGGTATGGGCCGGAAAGCGGCGTTCGGCCTCGATGGTGCGGCAGGCCTGGGTATCGCGCCAGTTGTGGCGGATGGCCTCGTAGTCCATGCCGTAGACGGTGGCCATGGTGGTGTTGCCGAAGCAGGCGCACAGGTCGACATAGCGCACAGTCTCGCCGCGGGCGGCCTTTTCCTGCACCCAGGGCAGGATCAGGCGGTCGAACATCTGGCGGTTGAAGTTGTCCGAGATATAGTCCAGCGCATCCAGAATGCGCTCCTTGAAGGGAACGGGGGTCTCGGCAACGTAGATATCGTCAAAATGCTGTTTCTTCTCGTCGGTCTTGATCTTCGACTGGCTCATGCTTCGTCTCGGCTGCTTCGGAATAGCGTGATCTTCCCGATCCTGCCGCTGGAAATCAACCTGGGGGATAATGGCACCGGAGTGATCGGTGCAGGTAAAATCCCTGCATGTCCATCGCATCCCCGTCCCCCGCCATCCGTATTCTGGCGTTGCTGGCATTCGCCGCCGGGCTGGCGCATGCCCGCGGGCCGGCGCTGCTGCTGGGTCTGGCCGGCCTGGCGGCGTTCGTGCTGCTGTCCTGGCCGGCGCGCGGCTCGCTGCGCATACCCGGGGCGGGCCAGGCGCTGCGGCGGCTGCGCTGGCTGCTGCTCGCACTGGTGTTCGTCTATGGCTGGCTCACGCCGGGTGAGGCGTTGATCCCGGTGCTGGGGACCTTGTCGCCGAGCCGGCAGGGACTGGCCGCCGGTGGGGTGAGGGCGGTGGTTCTGCTGGGGATGGTGCTGGCGGTCTATCTGCTGCTGACCACGACGCCGCGTGAGCAGCTGCTCACGGGCCTGGCCTGGCTGACCCGGCCGTTGCAGCGGTTCGGGTTGGATGCCCGTCGGCTGAATGTGCGCATCGTGCTCACTCTGCAGAAGGTACCCCAGGCACAGGATCTGATCCGGGCGTGGCAGGCCGAACTGCCGCCGCTGCGCCAGTGGCGTGCCTTCGCCGCGGCACTGCCGGGCCTGTGGCAGCGGGTACTGACGACGGCGGAGCAGGAGCCACCGATGACGCTCCGGATCCCGGTACAGCCGCGCCCCGCCTGGTGGGAATGGGCCTGGCCGGTTCTGATCATGCTGATGTTTGCGCTGCCATGGCTGGGCGTTCTGGAGTGACTGCATGGCTGTCCCCGAGCCTGAATTCTGTCCCGGGAATGTGAGCGCATCGACAATGGTGTTGCTCTGCGTCTGCGCGCCTTTGCGTTCTCTGTGTTCCTGTCGCCACCGCATGGAGAGCCTGTGATGCGCATCGCCCTGGGTATCGAATACGACGGCAGTGCCTTCAACGGCTGGCAGCGCCAGAGCCACGCCCCCAGCGTGCAGGCCGCGCTGGAACAGGCGTTGTCGAAGGTGGCGAACCATACGGTGGACGTGGTCTGCGCCGGGCGTACCGATACCGGCGTGCATGCCACCGCCCAGGTGGTGCATTTCGATACCCACGCCGAGCGCAGCATGCGCTCCTGGCTGCTGGGCGGTAATTCCAATCTGCCGCCGGAGGTCGCCATCACCTGGGCTCGGCCGATCAGCGAGGATTTCCACGCCCGGTTCAGGGCCACGGCACGCCAGTACCGTTACCTCATTCTCAACCGCGGACATCGCCCGGCACTGCTGCGCAACCGGGTGTGCTGGGAGCATCGCCCATTGGATGTCGAGGCCATGCAGGCCGCTGCCCGTCCGCTGCTGGGCGAGCACGATTTCTCCGCCTTCCGGGCCCTGGCCTGCCAGGCCAGACATCCGGTGCGTACCCTGCATCGGCTGGAACTGCAGCGCCGGGGGGATCTGATCTGGTTCGATATCGAGGCCAATGCCTTTCTGCATCATATGGTGCGCAACATCGCCGGCAGCCTGATTGCGGTGGGCCGGGGTGAGCAGCCGGTGGACTGGCTGGCCGGGCTGCTGGCCGGACGCGACCGCTCGCGCAGCGGCATCACGGCGCCGGCGGGCGGGCTGTATTTCGTGAAGGTGACCTATCCGCCGGAATTCGGCCTGCCCGGCGAGGCGGTCCTGCCTGGCATCGGCTGAACCGATCTGCATTGCTCACGTTTCGGCTCAAACAGGTAGGCCGGGATAAGCGCAGCGTTCCCGGCAAACCGGAGTGAATGCCGGAAACGGGCCGTCCGGCCCTTATTCCGGCCTACAGCTGTAATATCCGCGCAAAAAGCTGCAATTTCCCTGCATTTGTGACAGGATTACGGGTTTCACCCCAGTGAGAATCCGGTAGCTTGTCCATGCGCGTGCGCGTTAAAATCTGCGGTATCACCCGGCCCGAAGACGGCCTGGCGGCCGCCGTGGCGGGCGCCGATGCCATCGGGCTGGTATTTTATGCGCGCAGCCCACGCGCGGTGGACATCGAGCAGGCCCGGGCTGTCATCGCGGTCCTGCCGCCATTCGTGTGCAAAGTGGGGTTGTTCGTGGATGCCGATGCCGGGACGGTACGTGCGCACCTCGAGGCATTGCCGCTGGACCTGCTGCAGTTCCACGGCGACGAGACACCGGAGTTCTGTGATGGCCTGGGGCATCCCTACATCAAGGCCCTGCGTATGCACCCGGACATGGATGTGGCCGCGGCGATGCAGGCCTGGCCCGGTGCCGCCGGCATCCTGCTCGATGCCTGGCACCCGGCAGTGCCGGGCGGCAGCGGCGAGCGTTTCGACTGGGACCGCATCCCGGCCGAGCGGCCGCGGCCGCTGATCCTGGCCGGGGGGCTGGATGCCGCCAATGTGGAGCAGGCCGTGCGCAGCACCCGTCCCTATGCCGTGGATGTCAGCAGCGGCGTGGAACAGGACAAGGGGATCAAAGACCCGGCGAAGATCGCCGCCTTCATCCAAGGAGTCAACCGTGTCAACACCGACTGAGGCCATGGCGCCGCCGCACTTCACCGACCTGCCCGATGCCAACGGACACTTCGGGCCCTACGGCGGTCGCTTCGTTGCCGAGACCCTGATGGAACCCATCGAGGAGCTGCGCCAGGCCTATGAGACGCTGAAGCAGGATCCCGACTTCCAGGCCGAGCTGGACCGCGACCTGCATTATTATGTCGGCCGGCCCTCGCCGCTGTATCACGCCGAGCGCTGGAGCAATCACCTGGGCGGGGCGCAGATCTATCTCAAGCGCGAGGATCTCAATCACACCGGCGCGCACAAGATCAACAATACCGTCGGCCAGGCCCTGCTGGCGCGGCACATGGGCAAGACCCGCATCATCGGCGAGACCGGCGCCGGTCAGCACGGGGTGGCCACCGCCACCGTGGCCGCGCGGCTGGGTCTGGAATGCGTCATCTACATGGGCGCCGAGGACATGAAGCGCCAGTCCAGCAACGTCTACCGCATGCGCCTGCTGGGCGCCGAGGTGGTGGGCGTTGAATCCGGCTCGAAGACGCTCAAGGATGCCTTGAACGAGGCCATGCGCGACTGGGTCACCAATGTCGACAACACCTTCTACATCATCGGTACCGTGGCCGGTCCGCATCCCTATCCGGCCATGGTGCGGGACTTCCAGGCCGTGATCGGCCGCGAGGCGCGCCAACAGATCCAGGAACAGGCCGGCCGGCTGCCGGACGCCCTGATCGCCTGTGTCGGCGGTGGCTCCAACGCCATCGGCCTGTTTTATCCCTTCCTCGATGACAGCGAAGTAGCCCTGTACGGGGTCGAGGGCGGCGGCGACGGCATCGACACCGGTCGCCATGCCGCGCCCCTGTGTGCCGGCCGTCCCGGCGTGCTGCACGGCAACCGCACCTATCTGATGGAAGACAACGACGGCCTGATCACCGAGACCCATTCCATCTCCGCCGGTCTGGATTATCCCGGCGTGGGTCCCGAGCATGCCTGGCTCAAGGACAGCGGTCGTGCCCGTTATGTGGCCGTGACCGACAGCGAGGCGCTGCAGGGCTTTCACGATCTGACCCGCATGGAAGGCATCATCCCGGCGCTGGAGTCCAGCCATGCCCTGGCCTATGCCACCAAACTGGCGCCGACCATGGCGCCGGATCAGATCATCATCGTGAATCTGTCCGGGCGTGGTGACAAGGACATCCACACCGTGGCGGCGCACGAGGGGATCGAGGTATGAGCCGCATCCAGGCCCGTTTCGAGACGCTGCGCCGGGCCGGCAGAAAGGCCCTGATTCCCTATGTCACCGCCGGTGACCCCGATCCCGACACCACCGTGCCGCTGATGCACGCCATGGTCGAGGCCGGGGCCGACATCATCGAACTGGGCGTGCCTTTCTCCGATCCCATGGCCGACGGTCCGGTCATCCAGGCCGCCTGCGAACGGGCGCTGAAGCACCATGTGAGCCTGCGCCGGGTGCTGGAGATGGTGGCCGAATTCCGCCGCGACAACGATGAGATCCCGGTGTTGCTGATGGGCTATCTCAATCCCATCGAGGCCATGGGCAGCGCTGAATTCGCCGCCGCGGCGCAGCAGGCGGGCGTGGACGGGGTGCTGACCGTGGATCTGCCGCCGGAAGAGGCGGGTGAACTGGCCGACGAACTCAAGGGCCATGGTATCGACCCCATCTTCCTGCTCTCGCCCACCACCACCGATGCACGCGTGGCACGCATCGCCGAGCAGGCCAGCGGTTTTCTCTACTATGTCTCCTTCAAGGGTGTGACCGGCGCTACCCGGCTGGACGTGGATGCGGTGGCAGAGAAGGTCGGCCATCTCAAATCCATCGCCGCGCTGCCCATCGGCGTGGGCTTCGGTATCCGCGATGCCGAATCGGCCGCACGGGTGAGTCGGGCCGCGGATGCCGTAATCGTCGGCAGCGCACTGGTGCGCCACATCGCCGAGTCGACCGGGCATCCCGAAACCATCAGGGACAAGGTGGCCGAAGAACTGCGCGCCATGCGCGCCGCCATGGACGCTACGCAGCCGGCGGCTGCCGTCTCGTGAAGCCGGGGATTGCGTGACCCGGCCGGTCCCGGCCGCTGTCCGCACCTCTGACAACTGGATATCGAGAGTTATACATGAGCTGGTTCGAGAAACTGATGCCCACGCGCATCCGCACCGAAGGCGGTAACAAGCGTACCGTGCCGGAAGGGCTGTGGACCAAGTGCGATGCCTGCAGCTCGGTGATTTACCGCGCCGAGTTGGAACGCAACCTGGAGGTCTGTCCCAAGTGCGGCCATCACATGCGCATCCGTGCCCGTCGCCGGCTGCAGGCCTTCCTGGACGAGGCCGGACGCGAGGAGTTGTTTGCCGGCATCGAACCCGTCGATATCCTGAAATTCCGTGACAGCAAGAAGTACCGCGATCGGCTCAACCAGGCCCAGAAATCCACCGGTGAGTCCGATGCGCTGATCGTCATGCAGGGTCAGGTGCAGGGGGTGCCGCTGGTCGCCAGTGCCTTCGACTTCGCCTTCATGGGCGGTTCCATGGGCTCGGTGGTGGGCGAGCGCTTCGTGCGCGCCGTGAACCACTGCCTGGACAACGAACTGCCGCTGGTGTGCTTCTCCGCCAGCGGCGGTGCGCGCATGCAGGAGGCGCTGTTCTCGCTGATGCAGATGGCCAAGACCAGTGCTGCGCTGGGACGCATGCGGCAGGCCGGACTGCCCTTCATCTCGGTGCTGACCGACCCGACCATGGGCGGCGTGTCCGCCAGCCTGGCCATGCTGGGGGATGTGCACATCGCCGAACCCAATGCGCTGATCGGCTTCGCCGGCCCGCGCGTGATCGAGCAGACCGTGCGCGAAACCCTGCCGGAAGGCTTCCAGCGCAGCGAGTTCCTGCTGGAGCACGGGGCGATCGACATGATCGTTGACCGGCGCGAGATGCGCGACAGGATCGCCCGGCTGCTGAGTATCTTCATGCATCGCAGTGCATCCTAGAATTTCCTGTCTCATCAGGTTTCACCCCTGAGTGATAAAAGTTTTACGTCATTGCGAGGAGCGTAGCGACGTGGCAATCTCGCAACGGATGAGGCGGCGTTACGAGATTGGCGTGCTGCGCCCAAAGCAGCCCCCGGCGCTTCATTATGGGTATCCCACCCTCCGGGTCCGGGTATCGCAATGATGCGCTTCGACTCCCTGGCCGAATGGCTGCGCTGGCAGGAGACCCTGCATCCCCGCGAAATCGAACTCGGACTGGACCGGGTGCGCGCCGTGGCCGATCGCCTGGGCCTGCTGCAACCGGCCTGTCCGGTGGTTACCGTGGGCGGGACCAACGGCAAGGGCTCGACGCTGGCCTCTCTCGAGGCCATCTACAGTCACGCCGGTTATCGCACCGGGCTCTACACCTCGCCCCATCTGATCCGCTACAACGAACGCATCCGCATCGAACAGTGCGAAGCCGGTGATGCCGGCATCATGGCCGCGTTCGCGGCCATCGATGTGGCGCGCGGCGACATCAGTCTGACCTATTTCGAATTCGGCACCCTGGCCGCGTTGTGGTTGTTCGCGCGGGCGCAGGTCGATGTCATGCTGCTGGAAGTCGGCCTCGGCGGGCGCCTGGATGCGGTCAATATCCTGGACGCCGATGTCGCGGTCGTGACTTCCATCGGGCTGGATCACATGGACTGGCTGGGTGAGACCCGCGACCTGATCGCACGCGAGAAGGCCGGCATCTTCCGCGCCGGCCGTCCCGCCATCTGCGGTGACCCCGACCCGCCACCCGCCCTGGCCGCGGCCGCGGCCGAATGCGGCGCTCACTGGTATGCCCTGGACCGGGCCTTCGGCAGCCGCCGCTCCCGCGACGGCTACTGGGATTGGTGGTCGCTGCAGCACGACTGGCAGGAACTGCCCCTGCCGGCGCTGGGCGGGGGCGTGCAGCTGCACAATGCCGCTGCCGCGCTCATGGCCGTGGAATGCCTGCAGTCGCGGCTGCCGGTCGCGCGTGGAGCCATTGCCGGGGGGCTGGCCACGGCCGTCCTGGCCGGCCGCTGCCAGCAACTGACGCAGGACGGCATCGAACTGGTACTGGACGTGGCGCATAACGCCGAGGCCGCCGCGGCGCTGGCGGCCTGGCTGGCGGCGCATCCGGCAGCGGGCCGTACCCGGGCGGTCTATGCAGGACTCGCGGACAAGGATGTGCGCAGCGTGCTTGCGCCTTTGTTGCCGGGGGTGGATTGCTGGTATGTTGGCAGCCTGTCCGGGTCACGGGCCCGACACGCCGACAGTGTACTGCCGCTGCTGGTGGAGGCCGACGCTGCGGCTACCGGCTATGACGACGTGGCGGCAGCCTGGCACGCGGCGCGGGCCGACAGCCGGCCGGATGACCGGATCCTGGTGTTCGGTTCCTTCCTGACCGTCGGGGAGGTATTGAGGCTGCTTGAATCATTGAAGGGGTAAGGCATGGATGAAAAACTCAAACAACGTCTGGTGGGCGCGGCGGTCATCGTGGCGCTGGCGGCCATCTTCATCCCGATGATCCTGGAGGGGCCGGTTGACGGCATGGGGCCGATCGGCAGCAACCTGCCGCCGGCACCGGAATACAAGGTCAAGGACCGGCTGGAGCCGCTGGTGCTGCCGCCGCCGCCGGCCGAATCCGATTCCGCGTCCGCAGCGGCCGAGGTCCCGCAGGCGCCCGAGGCGACCCTGCCCGAACCCGCGCCGGCGGCCGAGCCGGAACCCGAGCCGACGCCCGAACCCGAGCCAGCGCCTGCGCCCGACCCCGCGCCGGCGGCCGAGCCGGCGCCGGCCCAACCGCCTGCCGCCGCATCGACGCCGGCCAGCGGCTGGGTGGTGCAGGTGGCCAGTTTCAGCCAGCAGGCCAATGCCGAGCGGCTGCGGGATCAACTGCAGGCCAAGGGATACAAGGCCTTCGTCGAGTCGGCCAGCACCGGTGCGGGTACCACCTGGCGGGTGCGGGTCGGCCCGGTGTCGGAGCGTCCTGCCGCCGAGAAAATCCAGGGCGAAATCGCCAAGGCCTTTGATCTGAAAGGACTGGTCGCAGAATACCCCTGATTTGCTAGAATGCGCGGATGCGAACAGCGATTCCTGAGCGCCGGCGGCCCCGCCGCCCGGC
>PABG01000077.1 GCA_002699185.1 Gammaproteobacteria bacterium
CAGATCAAAAGTGCGAAAAATTCTGGACACTACCGGCTGAGCAGCTGCAGCATGGGCAGCGTGAAGGCAGCGGTCTTGCCGGTGCCGGTCTGGGCGCCGGCCAGCACATCGCGGCCTTCCAATATCACCGGCACCGCCTGGCGCTGGATGGGGGTCGGGGTGGTGTAGCCCTGCGAATCGATGGCGCGCAGGAGTTCGGCCATCAGGCCGAGATTTTCAAATGACATATCTGTTTGCTCCAGGTCCAGCCTACCCGTCAGTTCAGCGGGGCCGGTCAGGGTGGAGTCTTGATTGGGTTGAATGTTCGAGGATAAGTCTTTCGGGGAGGGAGACGGCCGCGAAGCTATGCGCCGACCGGATGGCGCTACGTGCGGAGATTATAATAAAGTATTGCGGAGAAAGATAGCTAGTCGCCCAACTCGTCTATAGCAAGGTTCAATGTCAGTTTTCGACCAGGAGCGGTTTCCAAGTCCCCGTCATTGCGAGGAGCGTAGTGACGTGGCAATCCCCTTCAGCGACAGATTTCCCCGAAAAGATCCCGCCAATCCGGGTTTCCACTCTCCGTAAACCGGGGTCATAAACCGGGGTCAGGTCTTGTAAACCGGGGTCAGGTCTTGCAATCAAACATTCGTTTTGTCGTATTGCAAAACCTGACCCTTCCGCCACTGCTTCCGCCATTCTTTTTGCTCGTGATTCCTCAGGTCGTTTTATTACGTCCAGCCACACCAACCAGACCCAGCAACCCTGAGCCAAACAGCCATGCAGCTGCGGGCAAAGGTACGGGAGCGACTTCAATCTCCTGCGTATACCAGTAGTTCACCTGCATTGAGCCTGACAGCGTGGTTATGAATGGGGTGATGCGAGGATCAAATGACAAGGTGCTTGCGGTGAAGTACGTATAGATAGGCAATCCCGTTATCAACGGATCAAAAGGCTGGAAATCAGCCAGGCTGGCGCTGATTGCCATAGCGGAGGCGCTACCTGACCCATCCGGATCGACCAAAACCGGTACGCCATAATCCTGATCCTGATCGATGGTAAAGCTGAAAGAAAACGGCATGATAGTGGTCGCGATATCTCCCTCGCCATTGGCCACCACCGTAAGCGGGATTACGGAGTCCAGCGTTGTTTCAAAGCCGCGTGAAATGGATTCAAAACCCAGAGAGAGATTGACTGACGCGGTATAGGGTTCAGGAAAAAGAAAGAGGCCTGAGTTTTGCAGGTTGACCTCGGTCTGGCTTCGTATCGTCGCCATGCCGGTAAAGGAAATATCCACGCTATCCAGTGTGCCCAGCGAAGGGTCGAATTCATCATAAGAGAGCAGTGCCGGGGCAGGAGAGTCGATACTGACGTATTGCGGATCAAGCATGCCCGGGATGGTAATCACCTCAGCAGATACAACACTGCTCAAGGCAGCGATAGCCACGGCTGTGGCCAGTCTGAAAGATTTCATTGGTTGTTTTTTCCAATTATTCGTCAATCTCATTTTCCATGATTGAAATTCCAGTTATTTGGAACCAATCACCCCAATCTTAAAAAAGATCAAAATACAATGAACCAGGTATATTTTCTGCACCACCCAACATTAATCGTTGATTTGAGGGGTCAGTATGAACTGTCCCCATGATTCCGATCCACGCCTTCGTTGAATTGACGGGTGGGAGGCAAACAGATCGTCCTAATCGGATCGTTGACACGCAGCGGAAGGACGTGCAACTTCGCAGGCGCTACTGAACCCGCCCGGACCAGCCACCATCCTGGATCCAGCTGGAGAAACGCTGATCGGACAGCGGCTGGCTGACGTGATAGCCCTGCACGGCGTCGCAGCCGAGGGATTCGAGCAGGTTCCAGGCGGTGTCGTTCTCCACACCTTCGCCCAGTACCTGCAGGCCCAGGTTGTGGCCGAGGTCGATGATGGAGCGCACGATGACGGGATCGTCCTCGCGGGCGGCCTGTTCGGAGAGGAAGGAGCGGTCGATCTTGAGGGTGTCGAGCGGCAGGTGACGCAGCCGCGAGACGGAGGAATAACCGGTGCCGAAGTCGTCGATGGCCACGCGCACGCCGAGATCGTGCAGCCTGCGCAGCAGTTCGGCGCCGTGATCCAGATCCTTCATCAGGGTCTGTTCGGTGACCTCCACTTCCAGGCAGTCGCCGGGCACACCGGCCTCCTGCAGCGCCCACTCGATGCGCTCCAGCAGTCGCGGGGTCTGGAAGGTGCGGGTGGAGAGGTTGACCGAGACCGGGATGGTGACGCCGGCCTGCTGCCAGGCCTTGCACTGGCGCAGGGCGGTGACCAGCACCCAGTTGGTGATGGGCACCATCAGGCCGATCTGCTCGGCCATGTCCAGGAAGCCGCCCGGCGGCACCAGCCCCTGCTCCGGGTGCTTCCAGCGCAGCAGCGCCTCGGCGCCGCACAATTCATGTGAGGCGATGTCCACCTTGGGCTGATAATGCAGTTCGAACTCGTTGCGCTCGAGGGCGTGGCGCAGCTGGGTGGAGAACTGCAGGTGCGCACTGGAGGCAGCGGCCGCGCCGGGCTCGAAGAAGGCAAACCCGAGTTCATTGCGCTTGGCCTCGTACATGGCGATGTCGGCCCGGCTGAGCAGGGTGTCGAAGTCACCGCCGTGGCGGGGCGCATGGGCTATGCCGATGGAGGTGGTGAAATACAGCGGCTGATCATTGTAGTGATAGGGGCGTTTGAAGCACTCCAGGATCTTGCCGGCGACCTGTTCGCCGGCGCGGACCGGATCCTCCACCGCCGGCATCAGTACGCCGAACTCGTCCCCGCCCAGCCGGGCCAGGGTATCGGAATCACGCAGTACGCCGCACACACGCTCGGCCACCTGGCGCAGCAACTCGTCCCCGGCCTGGTGGCCCAGGGTGTCGTTCAGGGTCTTGAAATGATCCAGGTCCAGCAGCATCAGCACCACGGCCTGATGCTCCTCGCGCCGGGCCTGGGCCAGGGCCTGGTTGACCCGGTCCTGCCAC
Organism: Gammaproteobacteria bacterium; assembly: GCA_002699185.1. Taxonomy (GTDB): domain Bacteria; phylum Pseudomonadota; class Gammaproteobacteria; order Thiohalobacterales; family Thiohalobacteraceae; genus Thiohalobacter. The sequence goes on from PABG01000077.1 coordinate 2,989, forward strand.
AGGGTGCGGTTGGCGAGTTCGGTCAGTTCGTCGGTGGTGGCCAGGTGCTCCAGCCGTTCCAGCGTCTCATGCTGGCGGTTGATGTCCTCCAGCATGGCGTCGATGCGCACCACCCGCCGCCGCTGCTTGAAGGGATACAGGGACAGCCGGTGCCAGCTCTCAGCCTGACCCCGCCCCTGCAGCCGCACCTCGGCCTCGGCCGGCCGGCCGTCCAGCGCCTGCTGCCAGGCGGCCTCGGCCTTGCTGCGATCATCCTCGTGCACGGCCATCAGGCAGGGAATCGGCCCCTCGCCCTTGCCGTTGCACAGGGCCCTGGCGGCCGGGTTGAGGTAGTGCAGCTGGGCCGCGGTGACATCATAGGACCAGACCTGTTGCGGAATGTTGGCCAGCAGCTGCTGCATGCGTTCAAGCTCGCCGTCCTGCTGCGTGCGCTCGGCCTCCCGGGTCTGCTGCAGACGATCCAGATGACCTTCGATCATCAGCCCCATGAACAGAAAAACGCGCTTGACCAGCGCGCTCTCCAGGACATTGCGCTCATCGGGCTCCAGCCCGGGCATGTGCGCGATCAGTTGGAGCAGATGATTGAGATACAGCCGGTAGGCGCCGATCAGCCAGACCGGCTTCACGCCGCGCTGCTGATGCAGGTGGCCGATGCGGATCAGGTCGCCGTCTTCCAGCGGCCCGATGATGCGCAGCAGCTGGTTGAGCTGGCTGCGCACCAGGTCGCCGACATCGCCGCCGTCGTTCTCGAAGGCATAGAGGATCTCGGCGATGCTGGGGTTGTCGAACAGATAGTTGTAATAGGACTCGGCGAACTGCGCCGCGCCCTGGCTGAGCAGGGTCTGATAACGGAGGAGCACTTCCGACTCTGCACTGTCCATCTGCAGCACATAGTGGAAGTCCTTGCGAAGTTCGCGTTCCCGTGAACCGGCTTGCTCGTTCGGGGTGGAATGCGTATTCGCAGTCTTGTTCCGCTGCTTTTTGCTTCCGGCCATCTTCTGGTCTTCGGGTTGTTGTTATTATGGATATACGATTAAGTTATCACATTTATTCCATCCTGCACACTCCGGGTTGCCGGCCGCCCGGTTGCATTCTGCAACCGGAAGTCAGGCGAACAGATCCAGCATTCCAGTGGGTAATTGTGTAATTTTTGCCGACACTCCTGACGGATTCTGACCGCCTTCATCCGCCTCGCCCATGCCGGCCATGAACTGCTGCTGCTGGGCCTGGGCCGATGCCTGGTCCTGTTCGGCGAAGGAGCGGTCGGAGACATTCACGTCGACCAGATCCATACCGTTGGCATTGAACATCTCACGCAGCCGCGGCATGGCGGCTTCCAGTGCCTCGCGCGTCATTGCATGCTGGGCGGTGAAGTGCACCTGGGCCTGCGACTGGCCCGAATCACTGTTCAACGAGACCCGCACCTCGATCGGCCCCAGGTGCTGCGGATTGAGCTTGATCTCCGCCCCCTGCAGCTTCTGGTTGGCCACCCACATCACCTTCTCGCTCAGGGCATCGCCCCACTGCGAATGCTGCATGGGCAGCGGGATCTGGGTGCCGGGCAGGGCCGGCTGGCTGGTGGTCGGGTTCAGCTGGGCGGTCTGCACCATGCCCTGGGCGGAGGGGGTGAGATTGGGCATGACCTCGGCCGACGCCAGCCGCTGCAGGCCGGACGCGTCCGGGTTGCGTGCGGCGAGTTGGGCCAGCTGGGCCGCGGCCGTCTCCGACCGCTGCTCACCGCCGCGGGCCAGGAACTGGCGGAGCAGATCGGTCGATAACTCGGTCTCCTGCAGGGCGTCCTGCGTACCCTGGGCAAGCTGCGCCTGGCCGCCCGGCTGCGTGAGCAGACGCGCCGCATCCGTCAGCTGGCGAGTGCCGGCCTCAGCCCCGCCCGGTCGGGTGGCGGCCGCTTCAGCCCCCCTGGCGGGCGCCGCATCAAGCAGCATCTGGGCCAGGGCCAGCGGTGAAACCTCGGTTTCTTCGCCGGCCTCGGTTGCAGCCGCCCGGCCTTCGCCGTCGGCCAGCAGGCTGCCGGCCAGTTCGGCCTGCATCTGCGCATCGCCGGACTCGGCATCGTCGGCACCGGCCTGGCCGGCCCGGTCCCCGACCGGCAAGTTCTTGCCCTCGGCGGGGTCGGAGGTTTCCCCCCGCCCTGCCGCTGCGGTCTTGCCGCTGTTGTTTGCCCCGGTGTCGCGCTCGGCCTTGCCGGCATCCATGCGCTTGTTCAGTTCGCTGGAAAAGCTGGTGGATTTATTATCGGAATCAGCGGCTTCCGACTGCCTCGCCGGGCCCTGGCCGGAGGCCTTGGCGGGGGCGGACTGAACCTTGACGGGTGTTACCGGCAGTTCGGCCATGTGAGTTCTCCTTGGCTAATCAAACCTTGCACCCTCCATGGAGCAAGCAGCGTGCCAACCGTGAGAATCAAGAGCGCCACGGAATATACGGAAAATATTCATTGTCATTGCGAGCATAGCGAAGCAATCCCGTACAGCAGAATCAATCGGTTGGAGGTTGCCACGGCGCTACGCGCCTCGCAATGACGAGCAAATCAGAGGTTCCTTGTTACCTTTTCCTTGCTTTCCGTGTTTTCCGTGTTTTCCGTGTTTTCCGTGGCCATCACCTTTGCTTGCCATGTATTTCTAGAACTTCAGGACCGATCCCGGTCCTTGTTGCGCTGGTGGCGCTGCAGGGCGAACTCGTCGCTTTCGGACTGGGCCCGGCGTTCGCGGGCCTGATGCTCTTCCTCGCGATAGCGGTCGGCCACCTTGTCCAGGGCCTGGGCCCGGGTGCGCGAAGCCAGCCAGTGCCGGCGCTGTTCCTCGCAGGCCTGCTCACTCCGGGCGATGCGCTCACGCTGCTGATCGATGGCCAGATTGAGGCGGGAAAGAAAGACGCGATAGTCCTGCAGCCGGGCAACGGACAGGCCGGAATTGCCGCTCTGCTCGAACTGGCGGGCATATTCATCGCGATACAGGATCAGCTGATCGAGCTGCTGACGCTGCTGTTCCAGTTCGCGCCGGGCCGCCCCGAGGCGCCGGGCCTGTTCCTGTTCCCGGCGTTCGGCGACATCGACGACCGGTTGGATGCGTTTGGAGCGGGTCATTGAATCTTATTCGTTTTTTGTTGAGCGCGTAGGATGGGTGAAGCGCAGCGCAACCCATCGTAGCGGGACCAGGCGATGGGATACGGCGCTTGCGCCTCCACCCATCCTACAACCAGTGTGCCAGGCATAACACGCAGGGTGGGTGAAGCGGTAGCGTAACACATCGTCCACAACGACTACTGGGTCGTGGCCAGGGCATTGCCGAGCAGCTGATCCAGGTCATCCAGGCTCTCCACCAGCGAGACCCGCTCGTGCATGCCCTGACGCAGGAACTGCATCAGCCGCGGATGGTAGTGGATGGCCTCGTCCACCCGCGGGTCCGATCCCTTCTGGTAAGCGCCGACATTGATCAGATCACGGTTGCGCTGATAGGTCGAGTATATCTGCTTGAACCGGCGCGCGGTCTGCATGTGGGTATCGTCGGTGATCTCGGTCATGGCGCGGCTGATCGAGGCCTCGATGTCGATGGCCGGATAATGGCCCGACTCGCCCAGCTCGCGCGACAGCACGATATGGCCGTCGAGAATGGCGCGGGCGGCATCGGCGATGGGATCGTTCTGGTCATCACCCTCGGCCAGCACGGTGTAGAAGGCGGTGATGGAGCCGCCGCCGGGTTTGCCGTTGCCGGCGCGCTCGACCAGCTGCGGCAGCTTGGCGAACACCGAGGGTGGATAGCCCTTGGTCGCCGGCGGCTCGCCGATGGCCAGCGCGATCTCGCGCTGGGCCTGGGCGAAGCGGGTGAGCGAATCCATCAGCAGCAGTACCTGCATGCCCTGGTCACGATAGTATTCGGCGATGCTGGTGGCGAGCATGGCGCCGTGCATGCGCATCAGCGGCGAGGTGTCGGCCGGGGTGGCGACCACCACCGAGCGGGCCAGGCCTTCCTCGCCCAGGTTGTTCTGCACGAATTCCACCACCTCGCGGCCGCGCTCGCCGATCAGACCGACGACGATGACATCGGCGTTGGTATAGCGCGTCATCATGCTGAGCAGCACGCTCTTGCCGACGCCGGAGCCGGCGAACAGGCCCATGCGCTGGCCGCGGCCGACGGTGAGCAGCGAGTTGATGGAACGCACCCCCACGTCCAGCGGTTCGCGGATGGGTGCGCGCGCCAGCGGGTTGATCAGCCGCCCGGTGATGGGCACGCGCTCCTCGACCTGCAGCGGGCCGCGGCCGTCCAGCGGCCGGCCGGCGCCGTCGAGCACCCGCCCGAGCAGATGCGGCCCCACCGGCGCCTCGCAGGCGCGATTGGTCGGGATCACGCGGGCATTGGGGGCCAGCCCCTGCAGATCACCGATGGGCATGAGGTAGAGTTTCTCGCCGCCGAAGCCGACCACCTCGGCCTCGATCTCGCTGCCGTCCGGATTGACGATCAGACAGCGCCCGCCGATGGCGGTCTGGCAGCCGACCGCTTCCAGGGTCAGCCCCACCATGCGCGTCAGCCGGCCCTCGACCACCAGCGGCACGCCCTCGCCCAGGCGTTCGCTGTAGCGGCCCAGGCGCTGTTGCCACAGGGGATTGCGATTAACTGCAGGATTCGCGGCCGACATCTCACTGCGCCTCGTCGTCGGCGCGTTCGCCGCCGAGCAGGCGGGCGATCACGGCATTGATCCGATTCTCGAGCGTGGCATCGATCTGCGATGTCTCCGACATCACCTTGCAGCCCCCGCGGGCAATGACCGGATCCTCCACTACCCGCCAGGTCTGCTCCTCGCTGCTCAGGGACAGGTTGGAACGCACCAGTTCGGCGTCCTCGGGATGCAGGTGCAGGCGCACATTGGTCGCGGCCAGCGGCAGCAGCGCCATGGCCTCGCGGATGACGGCCAGGATCTCGCCCGGCTCGGTCTTGAGCTCACGCCGGATCAGCTGGCGGGCGATCAGCACCACCAGATCGACCAGCTGCTGCTCCACCGTCTCGTCCAGCTGTTCCAGCGGCCGGGCCAGGGTCTGCATCAGGTGACTGAGTTCATGCACCCGCGCCCGGATCTCCTTCTGGCCGGCCGCCAGGCCTTCCCTGCGGCCCTGCTCGTAACCTTCGGCGCGCGCCTCCTGCTGCAACTCCTCCAGCTGGCGCGCAGTCATGGGCGTGCCGGCATCCTCCCGGGCCTGCGGGTCGGAGACGTCCGGCAGGGACCAGCCCTCGATGCCCTGAAGTTGTTCACTGGGAATGACCTTGGTGCTCATAAAAGTACCCGAAACGCCCTGTAGGATGGGTGAAGGCGCAACGCGCCGTAACCCATCATCATGCCACCCGGCGATGGGTTGCGCTTCGCTTCACCCATCCTACTGCATTTGCGGTTATACATACTCCTCCGCCCCCTTGCCACCGAGGCTGATATCGCCGGCCTCGGCCATGCGCCGGGCGATGGCCAGGATCTCCTTCTGCGCGGTCTCGACCTCGCTGATGCGTACCGGGCCCTTGGCCTCCAGGTCATCGCGCAGCATCTCGGAGGCGCGCTTGGACATGTTCTTGAAGATCTTCTCCTTGACCGCCTCGTCGGCGCCCTTGAGCGCGATGATGAGCGTCTCGGAGGAGACCTCGCGCAGCAGCGCCTGCACGCCCATGTCGTCGACGTCGACCAGGTTGTCGAACACGAACATCAGGTCCTGGATCTGCTGGCCCAGCTCGGCATCGGCATCCTTGATCATGTCCATGATCTCGGCTTCCATCGAGCTGTCGATGAAGTTGAGGATATCGGCGGTGGATTTCACGCCGCCCACGCCCGAGGACTGGATGGTGTTCTGATTGCCGCTGAACTGGCGTTCCATGATCTCGTCCAGTTCCTGCAGCGCGGCCGGCTGGATGCCGTCCAGAGTGGCGATGCGCAGCAGTACGTCGACCCGCACCCGCTCCGGGAGGAAGGCAATCACCTCGGCGGCATGATCCGAGTCCAGGTAGGACAGGACGATGGCCATGATCTGGGGATGCTCCAGCCGGATCAGTTCGGCCACCGCCCGCGCGTCCATCCATTTCAGTGATTCCAGGCCCTTGGTGTTGTGGCCGAGCAGGATGCGGTCGACCATGGTGCCGGCCTTCTCCTCGCCGAGGGCGTCCACCAGCACCTTGCGGATGTATTCCTCCGATCCCACGCCCAGATTGGTCTGGTTGTCGTAGATCTCCATGAAGTCGCCGAGCACGTTCTCCACCTGCTCGCGCGAGACGTTGGTCATGGTGGCCATCGCCGCGCCGACCCGCTGGACCTCCTTCGGGCCCATGTGCTTGAGGACCTGCGAGGCGTTCTCCTCGCCCAGCGACATCAGGAAGATCGCCGCGCGTTCGGCGCCGTTGAGCTTGGCGGGGGTGTTCTCAGCCATCGTCCTTCACCCAGTTCTTGACCACCTGCGCGACCCGCTTGGGATCCTGCGCGACCAGATTGCGGGCATTGCCCATCTGTTCCTCGTAATTCTGGCCCGGCCGCGGCAGCGCGCCCTGCCCGGCCGCGGCGGCCAGTGCCTCGGGGTTGTTCATGTCCGCACCTTCCATGGCCGGCAGCATGCCCGACTGCTCATTGCGGCCGCGCTCGGCCAGGTTGCGCATGATCGGGCGCAGCACACCGAAGAAGAAGATCAGCACCACCAGCACGCCGGCGGTCTGCTTGAGCGCATCCCAGACCCAGGCCTGCTCCCACAGCGACGGCTCGGGCAGCGGCTCGGGCACCGGCGCCTCCTGGAAGGCGGCGTTGATCACCTGCACGCTGTCGCCGCGGCGGGCATCGAAGCCCACGGCCTCGCGCACCAGGGTGGTGAACTTGTCCAGTTCTTCCTCGGTCCAGGGCTCCCGGGTGGCCGTGCCGTCCGGCCCCGGCACCCGCTTGTCGTCGATCACCACGGCGATGGACAGCTGGCGGATGGTGCCGGTGGCCAGCCTGGTGTGGCTGATGGTCTTGTCCAGCTCGTAGTTGCGGGTGCTGCGCCGGCTGCTGTTGGACTGGCTCATACCCGCGCCCTCGGCCTGCGGTCCCGGCGGGGTGTTGGACAGGGTGCCCGGTACCCCGACCGCGCCGCCGCCGGCGCCCATCTGCTCCTCGCTGACCTGTTCACTGCGCAGCGCCGGCAGATCGGGATTGTAGGTCTCCTCGGTACGCTCGGTGCGGGTGAAGTCCAGGTCGGCCGTGACCTGGGCGCGCACGCCGTTATTGCCCACCATGGGTTCGAGCAGACTGAGAATGCGCTGGGCGTAGCTTTGCTCCAGCTTGCGGGTGTAACTGAATTGGGTACTGGTCATGTCGAATTCGGAATCCTGCTTCGAGTTGAGCAGGTTGCCGTTCTGATCCACGACGGTGACATTGCCGGGATTCAGGTGCGGCACACTGGAGGCGACCAGGTGCACCACCGAGGCGACCTGACCCTCGTCCAGGCTGCGCCCGGCATACATATGCACCACCACCGAGGCGGTAGGCTCTTCCTGACGGCGCACGAACACGCTGCGCTTGGGCAGGGCCAGATGCACCCGCGCCTCCTTGACGTTGCGCAGTGCGGCCACGGTGCGGGACAGCTCGCCTTCCAGGGCATGCTGGTAGCGGGCATTCTCGATGAACTGGCTGGTCCCGAAACCCTGTTCCTCCTTGAGCAGTTCGAACCCGGCCACGCCGCTCTCGGGCAGCCCCTCGCCGGCCAGCTTGAGGCGGGCGTTGTGCACCTCGCCCGCCGGCACCATCAACGCGCCGGTGCTCTGGTCGAGCTTGTGTGGAATGCCATGCTGCTGCAGGGCGTTCATCACCTCGGTGACATCGCCCTCGGCCAGGTTGCTGTAGAGCACGCTGTAGGTGGGGGCGCGCAGCCAGAAGAAGGCCGCCACACCGATCGCCACGCCGGCGGCCAGCACGACCATGAAGGCCATCTGGCGCCAGGCCGGCAGGGCGGCGAAGCCGGTGTTCGATTCAGCGGGTACCAATGCCATTGTCGTTGTCGCTCGGTTGTCGGGTTCAGGTCAGTGGAGTACTCAGCGGTCGGAAATATCGGCCAGACCGTCATTCCCGCGAAGGCGGGGATCCAGGTACCGCGGCGGTTTCTGGATCCCGGCCTGCGCCGGGATGACGGGAAGCATTGATGCAGGGCTCAACACTTTATCAACCACTCAGATTCATCACCTGCTGGTAGGCCTCGACCAGCTTGTTGCGCACCTGCTTCATCGCCTCGAAGGACACGCTGGCCTTCTGCATGGCGATCATCACATCACTCAGGTTGGTGTTCGGATCGCCGGTGACGAAGGCCTTGGACATGTCACCGGAGGCCTGCTGATACTGGTTCACAGTATCGATGGACTGTTTGAGCATGGCGGAGAAATCCACACTCTCCCCGCCTTCGGCAGCCTGCGGGCCGGCGGCCTCCGCACTGCCGGCGGCACCGGCCTGACTGGCCTGGGCCATGACCCGCATCTGGTTGAGCAGCTGATTGACGTCGATTTCACTCATGTCCTGTGACTCCGCTACGGATGACTACATTCAGGTTTCCCGGCCCCGGCCCGGAATGATGCAGAAACCGGGCCAGCTTCAGCCCGGGATGGAGATGCCCGCATCCCGCATCCGCGCCAGCTTGTAGCGCAGGGTGCGCGGACTGATGCCCAGCTGTTCGGCGGCCGCCTTGCGGCTGCCGGCGCTCTCCAGCGCCTCGATGATCAGACGATGCTCGCGATTGCGCAGCCCTTCCTTCAGATCCTCCTCGGCCATCTGCGGCACCGCCGGGGCGGCCGACGCGGTACGCGCCGCTGGCGGCGGGGCCTGGATGCCGGCCGAGACGCTCATCTGCTCGGCCTCGAAGTGCAGTTCGTCGGCCTCGATGCAGTCGCCGCGCATCAGGATCACGGCGCGCTGCAGCACATTCTCCAGTTCGCGCACATTGCCCGGCCAGTGATAGGCCAGCAGCCGCTGCTCGGCATCCGGACACAGGGTCGGCACCGCCCGGCCGGCCGGGGTATGGCGCTCCAGCAGACGCTGGGCAATGGGCAGGATGTCGCGCGGACGCTCGCGCAGGGGCAGCAGGTGCAGGGGAAACACGTTGAGCCGATAGAACAGGTCCTCGCGGAAGCGCCCGGCGGCAACCTCCTCGCGCATCACCCGGTTGGAGGTGGCCAGCACCCGCACGTCCAGCGGAATCGGCTGCTTGCCGCCCAGGCGCTCGACCTCGCGCTCCTGCAGCACCCGCAGCAGCTTGGCCTGCAGGCCCAGATCCATTTCCGAGATCTCGTCCAGCAGCAGGGTGCCGCCGCTGGCCTGTTCGAACTTGCCGGCGCGGGCCTGGTAGGCACCGGTGAAGGCGCCCTTCTCGTAGCCGAACAGCACCGCCTCCAGCATGTTCTCGGGGATGGCCGCGCAGTTGATGGCCACGAAGGGTCCGTCACGGCGCGGCGAGCGCTCATGCACATAACGGGCGAACACCTCCTTGCCGGTGCCGGACTCGCCGGTGATCATCACGGTGGCGTCGGTATTGGCCACCCGCTCGGCCAACCCGAGCAGTTCACGGGTGCGGGCCTCCTGCGCCACCACACCCTCATCGGCCGCCGCGGCCTCGGGCAGATAGCGCCGGACCAGCTCGACCAGGGCGTTGGCATCGAACGGCTTGAGCAGGTAGTCGGCGGCTCCGGCACGCATGGCCTCGACCGCCTTCTGCACCGTGCCGTAGGCCGTCATCAGCACCACCGGCAGGCCGGGCTGGCTGTCGCGGATGCGCGCCAGCAGCTGGTGGCCGTCCAGTTCCGGCATGTTCACATCGCTGACGACCATGGCCACGGATTCGCGCGCCAGCAACTCCAGCGCCGCGCGGCCGTCGCCGGCCGCGGAGGCCCGGTAGCCGGCCACCGACAGGGTGTCGCACAGGGCGTCGCGCAGGGCGGGGTCGTCCTCGACGATCAGTACCGTGGCTTCATTCATGCTGAGACTCCTTGCTTGGATATGTCTGCGCCGGCCGCACCGCTGGCCAGCGCGCCGGCCAGCGGTGCCGGCGGCAGGCGCAGGCTGAAGGTGGTGCCGGCACCGGCCTCGGACAGGACCGAGATCTCACCGCGGTGCGCCTCCACCGTGGCGCGGACCACGGCCAGGCCCAGCCCGGTGCCACCGGAGCGGGTGGTGAAAAAGGGTTCGAAGATGCGTTCGCGCACGTCGGCAGGGATACCCGGCCCGTTGTCGCTGACGCGGATCAGCACGGCGCCGTCGACCTGCCGCCCTGCCGTAACGTGGATAACAGGTGTCTGCGCCGCGGCTTGCAGTGCATTGATGACCAGGTTGGACAATGCGCCCACCAGGGCGGTCTCGTCGCCCTGCACCGGCACCTGCGGATCGCTGCAGTCACAGTGCCAGTCGACCCCGGCCAGCTGCGGCTCCAGCTGCTG
>PABG01000078.1 GCA_002699185.1 Gammaproteobacteria bacterium
CGGGGCCCGCAGCGCCGGCGGAAACGCGGGCCGGCTCCAGCGACTGATCTTCGCGCAGGTAAGCGGTCACCCCCAGCAGGTGGTCCGCCTGCAGCGCACGCCCGTCGGCGACCAGCGCGGCCTCGGCCGCGTTGGCCTCGGGTACGACCAGGGTCCGCCCGGCCTGCCGGCACTGCAGGGCACAGGGCAGCACGCCGGTGACCGGGCGCAGTTCGCCGGACAGTGACAGTTCGCCGGTGAATTCGTGATCCTGCAGCGGTTCAGGGGGAAGTTGCCGGGACGCGGCCAGAATGCCCAGCGCGATGGCCAGGTCAAAACGCCCGCCTTCCTTGGGCAGATCGGCCGGGGCCAGGTTGATGGTGATGCGGCGGGCCGGAAACTCGAAACCGCTGTTCATCAACGCGGCACGCACCCGGTCCTTGCTCTCGCGCACCGCCGTCTCCGGCAGACCGACGATGGACAGGCCCGGCAGGCCGTTGCTCAGATGGACCTCGACGCTGACCAGCGGCGCGGCGATCCCCAGCTGGGCGCGGCTGTAGACCACAGCCAGTGACATGGCTTCCCTTCCTCTGTTCATCCTGCGTCCGTGCAGGAATGGATCTTAAAACCGCAAAGGCGGGGAGGGCGTGCGAAGACTCACAGGATGAGCATTGCCTTCTGATGTGCTGACAACGATGCCTTCGCGCGCCTTTCCCTGGCGCCTTCGCGGTTCGGTGCTTCTGCATTTGATGGCGGGATAAGGTCTAACCGCCATCCATGTCCTCACCGGACGCGTCACCGGCGTTGTCCTGCGGCGACTTTCCCAGCACCCGGCGTTCCAGTTCGGCCACACGCGCGCTCATTGAGTCCAGCTTCTCACGGGTGCGGGCCAGTACCGCGGCCTGCACCTCGAACTCCTCGCGGGTGACCAGGTCGAGCCGTTCCAGCGCCGAAGCCAGGGCGCCGCGCAGATTCCTGTCCACGTCCTCCTGCAGGGATTTCACGCCGGCAGGCATGGCCTGGCTGAGCCGCTGGGCAATTTCGTCGAGTATCCTGGGATCCGGCATGCCCGCCACTCTAGCGCATGCATACCCCGGGGGTCCAGCCGACCCACGCAGCCCGCACCATTGTGGTGCCAACCGCCGGTGCAGCCCGCAACCGGACTCCCCATCCTGGTGCACGCCCCTGTGTCCAGCCCCGCTCAATCTCTCCATCCCTATGTAAACAATAATAATTTTTTAATGGCACGGCTTCTGCAATGCCCAGGGTGTCGTGATTACCCGTGCAGGCACCGGTGCGGACCCACCAGCGATCCCCACCGCAGCCCGATCGGAACCACCCGCACAACTCAGTGACCCGCTGCAGCCGACGACGGCCGGGGTCCCGGGCTCAAGGAGACGATTCAAATGAAGTTAGTAACGGCAATCATCAAGCCCTTCAAGCTGGACGATGTACGCGAGGCACTGTCCGAGATCGGGGTGCAGGGCGTCACCGTCACAGAGGTCAAGGGTTTCGGACGGCAGAAGGGCCACACCGAGCTGTACCGCGGCGCGGAATACGTCGTGGACTTCCTGCCGAAGGTCAAACTCGAAGTCGCAGTCAATGACGATCTGCTCGACCGCGTGCTGGAGGCCATCAGCAAGGCGGCCAATACCGGCAAGATCGGCGACGGCAAGATCTTCGTCTACGAGCTTGAGCAGGCCATCCGCATCCGCACCGGCGAGACCGGTCCGGACGCCCTCTGATCGTCAACGATTTCGGACAACTCGTAGCGGAGGAATGAACCGTGGAAGATGTGATTCAACTCAGTTATGCGCTCGATACCTTCTACTTCCTGGTATCCGGCGCTTTGGTAATGTGGATGGCCGCCGGCTTCGCCATGCTGGAGGCCGGCATGGTACGGGCCAAGAACACGGCCGAGATTCTGACCAAGAATATCGCCCTGTTCGCGGTCGCCAGCATCATGTACATGCTGGTCGGCTACAACATCATGTATCCCGGCGAGGCGGTCAGTTCGGTATGGCCGGGGATCAGCTTCCTGCTGGGCGGCGACAATACCGTTGAAGAGGTGCTGGCAAGCGGCGGGGAGACCTATTACTCCGGCATGTCGGACTTCTTCTTCCAGGTGGTGTTCGTGGCCACCGCCATGTCCATCGTCTCGGGCGCGGTCGCCGAACGCATGAAGCTGTGGGCCTTCCTGATCTTCGCCGTCGTCATGACCGGCTTCATCTACCCGATGCAGGGCTACTGGAAGTGGGGCGGCGGTTTCCTCGACGCCGCGGGCTTCCAGGACTTCGCCGGTTCCGGCGTGGTGCACATGTGCGGCGCGGCCGCGGCCCTGGCCGGTGTCCTGCTGCTGGGCGCACGCAAGGGCAAGTACGGCCCTGACGGTCAGATCAATCCGATCCCCGGCGCAAACATGCCGCTGGCAACACTCGGCACCTTCATCCTGTGGCTGGGCTGGTTCGGCTTCAACGGCGGCTCCGAGCTGAAGATCTCCGATGTGGGCGAGGCCAACGCCGTGGCGCTGGTGTTCGTCAACACCAACATGGCCGCCGCCGGCGGCGTGGTCGCCGCCATGCTCACCGCCCGCCTGCTGTTCGGCAAGACCGATCTGACCATGGCGCTCAACGGTGCCCTGGCCGGCCTGGTCGCCATCACGGCCGAGCCGCTGGCCCCGACCCCGCTGCTGGCCACCATCGTCGGCGTGATCGGCGGCATCCTGGTGGTGTTCTCCATCATCACTCTGGACAAGCTGAAGATCGACGATCCGGTCGGCGCCATCTCGGTTCACGGCGTGGTCGGCATGTGGGGCCTGCTCGCGGTGGTGCTGTCCAACTCGGATGCCACTCTCGGCGGCCAGCTGCTCGGACTGGTCACCATCCTGGCCTGGACCTTCATTGCCAGCCTGATCGTCTGGGGCGTGATCAAGGCCGTGATGGGCATCCGCGTCAGCGAGGAGGAAGAGTACGAAGGCGTGGACCTGGTCGAGTGCGGCCTGGAGGCCTACCCCGAGTTCACCGGCTCCAAGGGCTCAGGCATCTGAGACCATGCAACGTGTTCCCCTTGTCCATGGACGGATGCGGCGGGCGCCGGGAGGCGTCCGCCACCCTGAATCCAGACTGCAACATCAAGCACCAGTGACTTTCAAACAGGAGATGCAAACGATGAAATACCTCACTCAGACCCTCACAGGCGTTGTCATGCTGAGCGCCACCGGTGCGGCCTACGCCGAAGCCAGTGCGAACGTGGCCCTGTCCTCCAACTACATGTTCCGCGGCATCTCGCAGACCGGCGAGGACGCCATCGAGCCGGCCATCTCGGGCGGTTTCGACTTCGGTCATGAGAGCGGGCTGTACATCGGCACCTGGGCCTCCAATGTCGAGCTGGCCGATGCCGACGGCGACGGCGAGATCGCCGACATGGAGATGGACATCTACGGCGGCTTCTCCGGTGAGATGGGTGGCCTCAGCTACGACGTCGGCCTGCTGTACTTCTGGTACCCCGGCACCGACAAGCTGGACTTCTTCGAGTACTACGGCGGTCTGAGCACCAGTATCGGCGCCGCCGACGTGGGCCTGACGATCAATATCTCGCCCGACTACTACGCCGAGTCCGGTGACTCCTACTACGTCAATGCCTCCGCCTCGCTGCCGCTGTCCGACACCTTCGGCTTCAACGCCAGCGTGGGCTACCAGGCCATCGACGAGGAGAACACCTTCGGCACGCCCGACTACTACGACTGGAAGCTCGGCCTGACCACTTCGGCAATGGGTCTGGACCTGGAACTGGCCTGGATCGACACCGACCTGAGCAACTCCGACTGCTTCGGCGGCACGGATTTCTGCGACGGCCGGGCCGTGTTCACCGCCTCCAAGAGCTTCTGAGCCCCCTTCAACCCCGGACCGACGGGCGCCTCAGGGCGCCCGTTTTTTTTGAGCCATCCTTTTTATGGTACAAAGCCACCCATGTCGAACTACCCCGTCATCCGTCCCTGGCAGCTGCGCCGCGCCGTGCATGCCCTCGATGCCGGCGGCCTGATCGCCTATCCCACCGAGGCCGTCTACGGGCTGGGCTGCGACCCACTGGATCCCGCTGCCGTGCATCGCCTGCTGGCGCTCAAGCAGCGCCCCCTGCACAAGGGTCTGATCCTGATCGCGGCGGAGTTCGCCCAGCTCGAGCCCTGGCTGATGCCGCTGCCGGCCGCACGGCGGCGGACAGTGCTGGCGAGCTGGCCGGGGCCGCATACCTGGATCTGGCCGGTGTCCGAGGCGGTGCCGATGTGGCTGCGCGGCGCCCATACCAGCCTGGCCGTCAGGGTCACCGCCCATCCGCTGGCCAGGGCCCTGTGCGCGGCCTTCGGCGGGCCGCTGGTCTCGACCAGCGCCAATCCGGCCGGCCGGCGCCCGGCCCGCAGCCCGCTGCGGGTGCGCCAGTATTTCCCGACCGGGGTGGACGCCATCCTGCATGGCCCCTGCGTGGGTGCGGCCGGCCCCACCCGCATCCGCGATGCCCTCACCGGCGCGGTCCTGCGCCCGGGCTGACTCCCGTACCACCGGGCATCTGGCACGAAACCTGCTTGCGCATGTGGCCGCGACGATCTGCTGTCATCGTTCGGATTACAAATAACAAACAAACCGCGAAACATCGCGCAGGGAGCGCCTTACAGATGCAATATCGAGAGAGCTTCGAGCAGGCCGCGGAGTATGTTCGTCTGGCCCTGCCGCTGATGGCCAAGCACGCCATCCCCGCCACGCCCCAGCACTACACGGTCTGGTATGAATACGTTGCCGGCCGCAACCCGGTGTTGCAGGAGAGCATCGAACAGGCCATCCACGATCCCCGCCGGCCGGTCTCGGTGGACTTCAGCTCGGCGCTGTTCGAGGAGCATTTCCGTAAGGCCGAGGTGCAGCTGGCCGAATCGCTGCGCAACGAGGTACGCGCGCGCCTGGCCCAGATCCTGGAGCAGGTCAGTCTGTCGGGTGATCAGACCGTGCACTACGGCGAGTTGCTGGGCCGCTACGAGGACAGCCTGGCACAGGACATGAGCGCCGAGGAATTCCGCGGCCTGCTCAACGAATTCATCCGCGAGACCCAGACCATGCAGGAGACCAACCGGGCGCTGCAGGACCAGCTGGACCAGACCCGCAGCGAACTCGACCAGATGCGTGAACAGCTGGAGGAGGCGCGCATGGCCGCCTCCACCGACGCCCTGACCGGCCTGCACAACCGCATGACGCTGGATGAGAAGCTGCGCGACTATACCCGCCGGGCCCGGGAGGGCGGCGAGAGCCTGTGCCTGATCATGGCCGATATCGACCACTTCAAGCGCTTCAATGACACCCACGGACACATCGTTGGCGACCGGCTGCTGCAGCTGGTCGCGGGCATCCTCAGGGAGAACGTCAAGGGCCAGGACATCGTGGCCCGTTTCGGCGGCGAGGAGTTCGCCATCCTGCTGCCCAACACACCCCTGCACGGGGCGCTGGCCGTGGCCGAGCACCTGCGCGCCACCGTCCAGCAGCAGCGGCTGCGGCGCAAGGATACCCAGGACCCGATCGGCAGCGTGACCCTGTCCCTGGGCCTGGCCCGCTACCAGTTCGGGGAACCGGTGCACGCCTTCGTCGAGCGTGCCGACATGGCGCTGTACCAGGCCAAGCACTCCGGCCGCAACCGGGTTGCGGTGGAAAGCCAGGCCCCGGCGGCCTGAGCAAGCGAGTGGCACCTGACCACAACCGCAGGCCGGAATAAGCGCAGCGTTTCCGGCAACCGCCCCTGGTGGCCTGAAGTGCCGGGAACGCTGCGCTTATCCCGGCCTACACAAGCCCGCCACGGTCTGGATAGCAGGACGTAGGTCGGGTTAGCGCAGCGTAACCCGACGCCAAGACGGATTATGTCGGGTTACGCCCTTTGGGCTAACCCGACCTACGCAGCCACGGTCTGGATAGTCGCAACCGGCACTAGTATCATGCCGGCTTCCCCTGAGACCGGATTTCTCCATGCAGCCCGACCTGAATGCCGTCCAGGCCTATCTGACCGACCTGCAGACCCGCATCTGCGACGCCCTGAGCGAACTCGACGGCCGCCCCTTCATCGAGGACAGCTGGACCCGCGAGGCCGGCGGCGGCGGCTGCAGCCGGGTGCTGGAGGAAGGCACGGTGTTCGAGAAGGCGGGCGTGAACTACTCCCATGTCCACGGCGCCGAACTGCCGGGCTCGGCCACGGCACACCGCCCGGAACTGGCCGGGCGCAGCTTCCATGCCACCGGCGTGTCGCTGGTCATCCATCCGCGCAATCCCTATGTGCCGACCTCGCACGCCAATGTGCGCTTCTTCATTGCCGAGAAGCCCGGCGAGGCGCCGGTCTGGTGGTTCGGCGGCGGCTTCGACCTGACCCCCTACTACGGTTTCGAGGCGGATGCCGTGCACTGGCACCGCACGGCCGCAGCGGCCTGCGCGCCCTTCGGCGAGGACGTCTATCCCCGCTACAAACAGTGGTGCGACGAGTACTTCCATCTCAGACACCGTAACGAGCCGCGCGGCGTGGGCGGGCTGTTCTTCGATGACCTGAATACCGGCGGCTTCGACCACTGCTTCGGCTTCATGCGCTCGGTCGGGGACCACTTTCTGCCGGCCTACCGGCCGATCGTGGAACGACGCATGGGAACCGAGTGGGGCGAGCGCGAGCGCGAGTTCCAGCTCTACCGCCGCGGCCGCTATGTGGAGTTCAACCTGATCTATGACCGCGGCACCCTGTTCGGGCTGCAGTCGGGCGGGCGCACCGAGTCCATCCTGATGTCGCTGCCGCCGCGGGTGAGTTGGCGCTATGACTGGCACCCCGAGCCCGGCAGCGAGGAAGCGCGGCTGTACCGGGATTTCCTGCGTCCGCGCGACTGGCTGGCAGAACAGGGCTGAACCGCGCTGGCCGTAGGGTTGTATCCCGGCGGCCCACCCTCAAGAATACGGTTCAATTTTTCCCATCATCCCGGACTTACAGGTAAGGCAATGAAGAAATGGCAGTGCATTGTATGTGGTTTCATCTATGACGAGGCCGAGGGTCTGCCCGACGAGGGCATTGCCCCCGGCACCCGCTGGGAGGACATCCCGGAGGACTGGGTCTGCCCTGACTGCGGCGTGGGCAAGTCGGATTTCGAAATGATCGAAATGGACTAGGACCGCGAACCGCAACCCCGGACCGGCGGACAAAAAAAACCCCGCAGAAAAGGTGCGGGGTATAAAAACGCTTTTCAGCGTCGGAGGAGTCGATCCGGGACCATGCTGCCGATGGTCAACTGTGGCATGGGCCCGTGGAATCGGAACCGGCCTGTTCACTTTCGGGCGGTGCGACGCTTCAGGCTTTCCGTCGCGCGGACCTGCTCACCACGTCGGCGGCCACCCAGCGGGTTCGGTGTGTTCGGGTTCAGACCCTGACCGGACCCATGCCACAGTTGACTGTGTCCCTCAGGCAAGTTAACGGCCGGTTCGAAGCGGACTTTAAATCCGGCGTTAGCTGCCTGCATGATATCCGTTGCATTCCCCGTGCCAGGTTATGCTGGATTCCTGTTAGCCTATGAATATCGCAGGGTTATCAATGCCGCACCGAAGGTGTGGCGGTTCAGATCGGGGCTCGGGGAAGAAGATTTGACGCCATGGCGACGGATTCACGCCGCCTGGCCGGGCGGATGCGGGCCTCAGAAGCCCTGCCCCTCCGTCTGCTGCGCCTGCAGCGACTCGATCAGCTGCTCGATGCCGCCGCGGCGGATCTCGGCCGCGAAGCTGGTGCGGTAACTGGCCAGCATGCTCACCCCGTCGATGGCGATGTCGTAGGCCTTCCAGGCCCCGTCCCGATTGTGCAGGCTGAAATGGATGGGAATGGCGGGCCCGGCCGGCTGTTCGATCACCGTGCGCACCGTGACCCGGTCCTCGGCATCCTGACGCACCGGCAGGAAGCGCATGGCCTGGCCGTTGTA
Source organism: Gammaproteobacteria bacterium (assembly GCA_002699185.1). GTDB lineage: Bacteria > Pseudomonadota > Gammaproteobacteria > Thiohalobacterales > Thiohalobacteraceae > Thiohalobacter. Next base: position 7,949 of record PABG01000078.1, read on the forward strand.
CTCGGTCAGTGCCGTGGCATAGGTGCGCACCAGCAGGCCGCGGAAGGCCGTGCTGAAGCGGGCCAGCTGATCCTCGTCGACGCGCCGCGAGTACTTGCCCAGCACCCAGCGCGCCATGCGATCCATGTCCATGTGGCCGATCAGCACCTCATCGACCAGCGCGTGCAGGCGCTCGGTCTGGGTCTGCACCGCCGGCTCGGCCTCGAGCCGCGCCAGCACCTGCTCCGAGGCCTGGCGCACCACTTCCTCGGGGGGCGTCAGGCTGGAGGCCGGTCCGGCGCCGGCCCACAACAGCCCACCGAGCAGCAGGGCGCAGAGACGGCGTGATGCAGAGACTGGGTATGAGGTGGGTCGCATGGGCAGGTCTCCCTCGTGTTTTTTGTTGTTCGCAGCTGAGGCAATACCGTGACTATCGGCGTACCCGCCCGCCGACTTGAGGTGGCCGGCGCGGCGCGGGATCAGCCCAGGGTGTCAGCGGGATCGGCGCGTCCGCCCCGGGCCTGGCGGCCCTGCAACCGCCGGATCACGGCGGCCTCGGTCAGCAGTTCGTCCAGGCCGCGGGCCGGCGCCGGCCGGATGCCCAGCGGCAATGCCTCGAGCAGGGCGTGGCGCTTCATCACCCGGAAGTAGTCCTGCGCCGGCAGCAGCGGTGCGGCCAGCGCGAAACCGCGCTCGAGACAAGCGCGTGCGCTGTCCAGCCGGCGGCTGATCAGCAGCTGCCCCGTGACCAGTTCCCGCAGCGCCTGTTCCTGCGGCGTGCTGCATTCCGCCCCCAGCGAGGCGTGATGCATGGCCAGATCCTGGCCGGACCACCAGCCCGCGATCAGTTCGATCAGCCGCGCGGTGAACGCCGGCTGCCCCGCCCTGAGCGCGCTCTGCCGCCGCAGCCTGGCCTGCTCCAGCAGGGCGCGGGCCGGTGCCTGCGCCAGCGGTTCGGCATACCAGTCCGCCAGCCGCAGCATCGAGCTCGGCGGGCACTCCTGCAGCAGGGCTTCGAGATCAGGGGTCTGCATGGCTCCGGCACAGGGCCTGTTGACACTAATCCAATCGTCGCTGCCGGGACGGATGTTTCGTCCAGCAGGCCAGACTGAGCGAAGTGTAGTGACATGACTCTACATGAGTGAATGATAACGCTGCTGGGCGGAAAATCAGCCCCAGCAGGATCTGCGGCGCCGGTGCACGGCCGGGGGCGAGCAGGTACACTTGAGGATTATCGACCTTGATCTGCCTGGGAGCACCGATGTCCGAATTTCACACCACCCGCGGCCCTTTCAGTCACACCCGCATGCGCCGCATGCGCCGCGACGATTTCTCGCGCCGGCTGATGCGCGAGCATCGGTTGAGCGTGGATGACCTGATCTGGCCCGTGTTCGTCATCGAGGGCGAGAACCGGCGCGAGGCCGTGCCGTCCATGCCGGGTGTGGAACGCCTGAGCCTCGACCAGCTGCTGGTCGAGGCCGAAACCGCTCACCGGCTCGGCATCCCCGCCATCGCCCTGTTCCCGGTCACGCCGGCCGAACGCAAGAGCGAGGATGCCGCCGAGGCATTCAACCCCGATGGCCTGGCCCAGCGGGCGGTGCGGGCGCTCAAGGCGGCCCTGCCGGGGCTGGGTGTCATCACCGACGTGGCGCTGGATCCCTTCACCACCCACGGCCAGGACGGACTGCTCGACGCCGGCGGTTATGTGATGAACGACGAGACGGTGGAGGTGCTGGTACGCCAGGCCCTGTCGCACGCCGAGGCCGGCGCCGACGTGGTCGCGCCCTCGGACATGATGGACGGGCGCATCGGCCGGATCCGCGCGGCGCTGGAGGCAGACGGCCACATCCATACCCGCATCCTGGCCTACTCGGCCAAATATGCCTCCAGCTTCTACGGCCCCTTCCGCGACGCGGTCGGCTCGGCGGCCAACCTGGGCGCCGGCAACAAATACACCTACCAGATGGATCCGGCCAACGGCGACGAGGCCATGCATGAGGTCGCACTGGACCTGGCCGAGGGCGCGGACATGGTCATGGTCAAGCCGGGCATGCCCTATCTCGACATCGTATACCGGGTAAAGCGCGACTTCGGGGTACCCACCTATGTCTATCAGGTCAGTGGCGAGTATGCCATGCTGGAGGCGGCTGCGGGCCACGGCTGGCTGGACGGTCGCGCGGTGATCCTGGAGTCGCTGCTGGGCATGAAGCGCGCCGGCGCCGACGGCATCCTCACCTATTTCGCCTGCCGGGTTGCGCACTGGTTGCGCGAAGCCGGGCAGGGCTGACCCGGTCATGAGCACGGCAGACACCGCAGCGCCGCCCGATCGCTACGCTGTGATGGGCAATCCCATCGCCCACAGCAAGTCGCCGCAGATCCATACGCTGTTCGCGCGCCAGACCCACCAGCACCTGGTCTACGAGGCCATCCGGGTCGAACCCGGGCATCTGGCCACCGCCATCGCCCTGTTTCGCGAGGATGGCGGTCAGGGGCTGAACATCACCGTACCCTTCAAGCAGGATGCCTGGCGCCTGGCGGAGGTGCTCAATCCGCGCGCCGAGCGGGCAGGGGCGGTCAACACCCTGCTGTGGGGCAACGACGGCCGACTGATCGGCGACAACACCGACGGCATCGGCCTGGTACGCGACCTGACCCAGAATCTGGAGCAGGTGCTCACCGATCGCCGGATCCTGCTGCTGGGTGCGGGCGGGGCCGCGCGCGGGGTGATAGGGCCACTGCTGGAGACGCACCCGGCCGGATTGCGGGTGGCCAACCGCACGCCGGAGAAGGCCCGCGAACTGGCGCGGCTGTTCGAGGACACGGGCAACATCGAGGGCAGCGGGTTCGAGGACCTGGCCGATAACCGCTTCGATCTGATCATCAATGCCACTGCGGCCGGGTTGGACAGCGAGGTGCCGGCGATTCCGGCTTCCGTGATCGGGGAGCACTGCTGCTGTTATGACCTGATGTACGCCAGCCAGCCGACGGCCTTCGTGCAATGGGCGCGCAATCACGGCGCCGCGCTGGCCGTAGACGGCCTGGGCATGCTGGTGGAGCAGGCAGCGGAATCCTTCTACCTGTGGCGGGGGTTGCGTCCGGACACGCCGCCGGTGATCGCGGCGCTGCGCAGCGGGCTCTAGTGATCCGGCGGGAGCGGACTAGGCGGCCATTTCCTCACCGACAGCCTGGCGGCGCTCCGACCGGCGCCGTTCGGCATGCGGCCAGGGCTTGCTGCGCCAGTTCAACGCGCGGCGTTCGTTGTTGGCAATGCGCTTGCAGAACTCGCGCAGTTCCAGCGGCTGACCGTTGAGCCTGAGCTTGTTGCTGCGCCCCAGCAGCCGGTTGGCCGCGGCCGGGGTGCGCACCTGCAGCACGGCATAGCGCTGCATCCCGCCGTCACGGCCGGGCTTGCGGATGATACGCAGGCGGTGAGCATCCTCATGCCCCAGGCGCAGGGCATCGGCGAGCCGCGCCGTGGTGGCGGACTGAGGCAGATTACCGATGAATAGCATCATGGCTTTCTCCTGAAACCAGGGCCTGTGTTGTTATTCGACATCCCTGGTAGAGAAAGATTCCTGTCGGGGCTGAGCGGCAGGGCCCATGCTGCCGCCCGCGGGATCTGAATATCGACCCGGCATCCTGTTGACTGCCTTCCCTGCCTTATTGTAAGGCCTTTCCCACGCCCCTGCCAGTCAGTCACTGCCCGCCAGGTGGCGATCCTTGAGCCGGACATAATGCCGGGCGGAGTATTCCAGGAACAGGGTTTCCTGTTCGGTCAGCTCCCGCACCGGCCTGGCCGGTCGGCCTACCCACAGCCAGCCCCCGTCCAGCACCTTGCCGGGCGGAACCAGACTGCCCGCCCCCAGCATGGCGCCGGTCTGGACACGCGCCCCGTCCATGACCATGGAACCCATTCCAATCAAGCAGTTATCTTCAATCGTACAGCCATGCAGCACCACCATGTGGCCCACCGTGACGGCGTGGCCGATCTCCACTGGATGCCCGCCGGGCGCGAACTCACTGTCGTGGGTGACATGAAGAACAGAGCCATCTTGAATATTGGTGCTGGCTCCTATTTTAATGTGATGAATATCGCCACGGGCCACCACGTTGGGCCAGAGCGAACTGTCCGCCCCGATCTCCACCTGGCCGATAACCAGCGCGGTGGGATCGACGTAGGCGGAGCCGTCGATGACAGGGGTATGAGTCTCGAATGTGCGGATGGGCATGCGGGAAGGTCCTTCCGAGGCTGGTATGCTGCCTGACAGTCTATGCAAGCGGACAGGGCATTGCGATACCGGTGTGGCGCCGACCCGCTTGCGGTAGAATCCCGCCCCCATGCTTGAACTGAAGAACCTCTGGCTCCAGCGCGGCGAGCGGATGCTGCTGCAGGACGTCTCGCTGCGCGTTCACCCCGGCCAGAAGGTCGGCATCACCGGCGCCAATGGCTGCGGCAAGACCAGCCTGTTCAGCCTCATCCAGGGCGTGCTGCAACCCGACGGCGGCGAACTCACACTGCCGCCCGACTGGGTGATCGCCAGTGTGGCGCAGGAAATGCCGTCCACCGATGCCAGCGCCATCGAGCATGTGCTGCAGGGCGATGCCCGCTGGTGGGAACTGACCCGGGCCATCGCCGCCGCCGAGCGCGATCACGCCGATGCGCGCCTGCCCGCCCTGCATGCCGAGTACGAGGCCATCGACGGCTACCGCGCCCGCCATCGCGCCGCCCGCCTGCTGCACGGCCTGGGCTTTGCCGATACCAGTCATGACCGCCCGGTCACCGAATTTTCCGGTGGCTGGCGCATGCGTCTGAATCTGGCCCGCGCCCTGATGAGCCCCTCCGATCTGCTGCTGCTGGACGAGCCGACCAACCACCTGGATCTGGATGCGGTCATGTGGCTGGAGGACTGGCTGCGCGCCTATCCCGGCACCCTGCTGCTGATTTCACACGATCGCGACTTTCTCGATGCCATCGTCGATGCCGTGGCTCACTTCGAACGGGCTTCGATCACCCTCTACAGCGGCAACTACAGCGGCTTCGAGCGCCAGCATGCAGAGCAGCTGGCACAACAGCAGAGCGCCTTTGAACGCCAGCAGCGCGAGATCGCCCACATCGAGCGTTTCGTCGCGCGCTTCCGCGCCAAGGCCAGCAAGGCCCGCCAGGCGCAGAGCCGTCTGAAAACCCTGGAACGCATGCAGCTGATCGCCCCGGCGCATGTGGACTCGCCCTTCCGCTTCCGTTTTCCGGCGCCGTCCAGGCTGCCCAACCCGCTGCTGCAACTCAAGGACTGCAGCATCGGCTATGACCATCGGCCACTGCTCGAGCGGGTGAAACTGTCGCTCACCCCGGAGGCTCGCATCGGCCTGCTCGGCCCGAATGGCGCCGGCAAGTCCACCCTGATCAAGTGCCTGGTCGGTGAACTGCCGGTGCTTGCCGGGGAGGCGCTGCCGGCCAGGGAACTGGCGGTCGGCTATTTCGCTCAGCACCAGCTGGAGCAGCTGCGGCCCGACCGTTCCCCGCTGCAGCACCTGCAGGCGCTCGACCCACGGGCGCGGGAACAGGAACTGCGCGACTTTCTCGGCGGCTTCGGCTTTCACGGCGATCAGGCACTGGCCGAGGTCGCGCCCTTCTCCGGCGGGGAGAAGGCACGCCTGGCACTGGCGCTGATCGTCTACCAGCGGCCCAACCTCCTGTTGCTGGATGAACCCACCAATCACCTGGACCTGGAAATGCGCCTGGCACTGGAGTTGGCGCTGCAGGAATACACCGGCGGCCTGGTGGTGGTCTCGCACGACCGTCATCTGCTGCGCAGCATCGCCGACGAGTTGTGGCTGGTCGACAGCGGCCGGCTCTCCCGCTTCGACGGTGACCTGGAAGACTACCGGCGCTGGCTGCTGCAGCGCGAGGCGGGCGCTGCAGAGGAGAAACCGGCGCAGGCGGGCAGCGCCAGGCCCGTGGACCGCAGGCAGCAGCGGCGCGACCAGGCCGAGCAGCGGCGCCAGCTCGCGCC
>PABG01000079.1 GCA_002699185.1 Gammaproteobacteria bacterium
CGCCCTGTGTACCCAAAGGGCATAAAGGCGTTCTGCGCTCGCAAGCTCGCTTGTGCCACGTCACTTCGTTCCTCGCAATGACGAGTTTTATTTGTCTTAAGTAAGTGCCATTCGCCTCGGGGCCTGCATTACCAACGCAGTCTCAAAAGCAGCACCGAGGCGGCGAGAAAGATGCAGATCACCGGAAACACCGCCGTGGCCAGCGGTGACAGATGATAGATCTGGCCCAGGGCAATCAGGATCTGCGAGCCCAGGTAGAACAGCACCCCGACCAGCACCCCGGCCGCCAGCTGCCGCCCCATGCCGCCGCGCTGACTGCCGGGTTTCACCCCCAGGCCGAGCGCCAGCAGCGCCATGCCGACCGCGGCCGGCGGCAGCATCAGCCGGTTCCACAGGGCCAGGGCATGGGCATGCCCGCTCTGGCCGCTGCGCTGCAGGTAGTCCTGATAGGCATAGAGCACGCTGGGCGGCATGCTGTCCATGCCGAGCAGCAGGCGCTGCAGTTCATCGCGGGACCACAACTGGTCGTGGCTCAGTTCGGGCACGCGCTGCACCTGCAGGGTGCCGCTGTCCCAGCTGCGCACCTGTGCATCCTCCAGTCGCCAGCGCCGCCCCTCGATCACCTCGGCGCGTTCCGCATGAATGGCGCGCAGCAGCCGGTGGTCGGGGCCGAACTCGAAGATGTCGATATCGCCCGGGGAGCGGTTGAGCCCCAGACGGCCGAGGCGATAGTAGGTCAGCCCGCTGCGTGACCACAGACTCTGACCCGGCTCCAGGGTGTTGTTGCCGCGCGCCTCGCTGCGGATCTCCTCGCCCCACTGATGCAGCGGCGCGGTGACCCACTCCATCGCGCCCCACAGCAGCAGGCAGAGAACGAACAGCGGCATCAGCAGCAACCGCAGCAGCCGGGCCTTGTTCACGCCGGCACTGCGCAGGACGGTCATCTCGTTGAGTTGTTCCAGCCGGGCAAAGGCGGTCAGGGTGCCGACCAGCACAATCACCGGCGTGAGTGTGAGCAGTTGCTGCGGCAGGGTCAGCAGGACATGCAGCACCACCTTGCCGGTGGTGTAACGGTCGGTGACCCGTTCCAGTTCCTCGATCAGCCGCACCAGCAGCAGCAACACGCCCATCACGGTCGCGAACAGCGCCCAGCCCGCCACCATGTGTCCGGTGAGATAGCGTCTCAGCGTGCGCATGGTTCAGCGCGCCTCCTGCAGCGGGCGTCGCCGCAGCTGCCGGAACCGTTCCGGCGCCATCAGCGCCAGCAGCAGCAACAGCGGCGGGAGATAGGCGATCCACAGCCCCGGCATCGGCGGCAGCGCACCCTGTTCGACCAGGGTGCGCACCAGGCTGACGCCGGCGAACAGCAGCAGGTAGACCAGCAGCGCGACCAGATTGTGGCGCAGGCGCGATTCGCGCGGCCTGGAACGGGCCAGCGGGAACGCCAGCATCGTCAGCAGGAAGGTCGCCAGCGGCGTGGACAGGCGCCACTGGTATTCGGCGATGTCCTTGGGATGATCGGAATCACGCAGCACGGCCGTGGGCTGCGCCTTGCTCTTGTATTTCTGCCGGGCCTGTTCGGCCGCCCCCCACACGATGCTCATCTCGCGAAAGCGCAGCGACAGGTCGGATCTGCCCTCCGGCCCCAGCAGGTAGCTGTAGCCGTCCTGGAACACCAGCAGCGCCTCGCGGCCCGGGTCGAAGCGCGGCAGTCGGGCACTGTCGGCCCGGATCAGTTCCTTGTGCACCACGCCCCGGTCATTCTCATGGGTACGGAACAGGAACACGCCGCGGTGCAGCTTTTCCTGCTCGGCGCGGGCGTCGGCGATGAACATGTAGCCGTCCACGTCCAGGGTGACGAACTGGCCGGCGGCCAGTTCGCCGGCATCCAGCCGGCTGATGGCCCGGGCCTCGAGGCGGTAGATGCTGTCATAGGCCCAGGGCCGGCCGAAGATCGACAGCAGACCGGCCAACAGGGCGGCCAGCAGCACCGCCGTACCCACGCTGCGCATCAGGCGCAGCGGCGAGACGCCGGCCGAGACCAGGGCGGCGATTTCGCCGTTCTGGTACAGCCGACCCAGGACCAGCAGTACGGAAAAGAACAATGCGGTGGGAAGAATGACCTCCAGCGTCGTCAGGCTGGACAGGCCGACCAGTTGCAGGGCGGTGGCCGTATCGATCAGGCCGTCGGCGGCCATGGACAGGTTCTTCGACAGGCTGAAGCCGACATAGATCAGCAGGAACAGCCCGACGCCCAGCACCAGGGGACGCAGGATCTCACTTACCAGATAGCGGTCGATCAGCACGGCAGCGGTTCGGGGACGGTCTCGGCCACAAAGGCCCTACTCTAACACGTCGGCATGGTGCGGCTCAGGCCGGGGCTGCCGGGACAGCGGCCGCCGCGTGGGCGCGCGGCAGGGACGTGGTGATGCGCTCGGCACTCTCCACCCGCCCGTCCTGCGGCTGCCAGCGCCGCACCTCCAACTCCAGGCTCCAGCCGTCTGCCGTGGGGCGGATGCGGTACAGGTGATAGGCGGCGTATTCTGCCCGGGCCGAGGAGGCCGAGGGCACGCCGATGACAGGCGCGGCACCGTCGCGGGTCTCCAGTTGCAGATGATGGCTCCTGTGGCCGTGGCCGTGAATGACCAGTTCCACGCCTTCGGCGGCCAGCAGCGCACACAGGGCCTCGCCGTCGAGCAGACGTTTGCGTGACTTCACCGTGCCGGCCAGCAACGGGTGATGCAGGATCAGGACCCGACACAAGCCCTCGGACCGGGTCTGCCGCAGCAGCCGTGTCAGTCGCTCGCGCTGGGCACTGCCGACCTCGCCCACGGCACGACCGGCGGGCGAGGCGATGGCGGTGGACAGTCCGATCAGGGCCAGGGGGCCGCGCCGGCGCAGTGTGGGGAAGGCCGCATCGAGATCCGCGCCCGGGGCCTCGTCCCCGCGCCAGTAGGGTTCCCACCAGGGCGCGCCGCGTTGCCAGGCGCCGGCTACCGTGGCGTCGTGATTGCCGGGCACCACCAGCAGCCGCTCGGGTGCGGCCAGCCGGTCCAGCCAGTCCCGGGCCTGGCGGAATTCACGCTCCAGCCCCAGATTGGTGAGATCGCCGCTGACCGTGATCCAGTCCGGCGCCTGGACCCTGAGATCCGCGACCAGCGCGGCCAGGGTCTCGGGACGGTAGCGCCGCCGGCGCCCGGTGTACCAGGACAGCAGACCCAGCAGGCGCTTGTTGAACACTTCGGTCAGGGGGATGCGGACGGGCAGCGGCAGGTGCGGGTCCGACAGCTGGGCCAGCACCGTCCCGGAAGGCATTCGTGTGGAGGCGGATTCGGGCATCACCACAGGACCGTCGGCGCGGCGCCCGCGGGAACGGACAGGCGCGCAGCCGGCCGGGGTTTCAGGCCTGTCCGCTGCAGCAGGCCCCGGCGAAGGCGGTACGCGAAATGGCCTCGCCGAAGGCGGTCACGATGGTATCGATCTGCTCCGGGCTGTGGCCCGCGCTGACACTGCAGCGCAGCAGCGAGGCGCCGTCCGGCGAGGCCGGTGGCACCACCAGGTTGACGTACACGCCGGCGGCCAGCAGTTCGTTCCAGATGCGCGCGGCCTCGTCGTGCGATCCGACCCGTACCGCGACCACCGGGCTGGGCTCCGCCCCCAGGGTGCAGCCCAGCTCCTTGAGTCCACCGTAAAGCCGGGCGACGTTGGACCAGAGCGTCTCGCGCAGTTCGGGATGGCTGCGGATATGATCCAGCGCCCAGTGGGCGGCGGCGATGTTGGCCGGGCTGGACGAGGCGGTGAAGATGTAGGGGCGGCTGCCGTAGCGCAGCAGATTGAGCTGCTCGTGGCGGCTGACGCAGTAGCCGCCCATCGAGCCCAGACTCTTGCTGAAGGTGCCGGTAATGAAGTCCACCCGGTCCAGGATACCGGCGGCTTCGGTCACACCGCGGCCCTGCTCGCCGTACACGCCCAGCGAGTGGGCCTCGTCGACCATCAGGTAGGCGCCGAATTCCTCGGTCACCGCGAGCAGTTCGGCCAGCGGGGCGATGTCGCCCAGCATACTGTACAGGCCTTCGGTCACCACCAGCGCGCCGCGGGCGTCATCGCCGAGACGGCGCAGGCGCTTGCGCAGATCTTCCGGATCATTGTGGCGGAAGGGGAAGAAGTCGGCCCCGCTCAGGCGGCAGCCGTCATAGATGCTGGCGTGGCTGTGGGCGTCGATCATCACCTTGTCGCCCGGGCGCAGCAGTCCGGTGAGGATGCCGAGATTGGCCTGGTAGCCGGTGGAGAAGATCATGGCCGCCGGCATGCCGTAGAACTCGGCAAAGCTGCGCTCCAGCGCCACGTGGCTGGCAAAGCTGCCGTTGGCCATGCGCGAGCCGGTGGTGCCGCTGCCCTGTTCGCACAGGGCCTGATGGGCGGCCTCCAGGATGCCCGGCTCGAAGGTCAGGCCGAGATAATTGTTGGTCCCCGCCAGGATGGTGCGCCGGCCCGCGATCTCGGCCTCGGTCGCCGACAGCATGCGTTCCATCACGATCCGGCCGGGATCGGCGTCGGCCTCGTTCAGGGCGCTGCGGATGTGTTCAAGTTCGGCGAATCGTTTTGAGATACTCATGAGTTCTCCCTGATCAGACGCTGGACCTGGGTGGCGAGATCCTGCACCGTGCGGACGTCCGACATCACGTTCAAGGGCACGATTATATCGAATCGGTCCTCGATTTCCTGTAACAACTCCATCACATTGATGGAATCCAGCCCCATATCCGCCACCAGATCGGTCTGCTCCTGCAGGTCGATATTGCGGGTGGGAAACCGCTCCAGCATTCCGTACAGCCCCTGCAGGATTTCCTGGTACTGGTCCCCGGTGTCAGTGGACATTGGATATACCCTCGTTGGTCCGCGGGCCGGACGGCCCCAACAGCGGCTGCAGCCCGTCGCGCAGCCGGATCGCGGGGCGCCAGCCGGTGTCCCGGGTCAGCGCCGTGTTGTCGCACACCCAGTCGGGGTGGCGCAACTCCCTGACCTTGCCCGGGGTCAGCATGGGCTGGTAACGCAGCAGCGTGGCAGCCGCCAGGTTCAGTCCGGCCAGAGCGCGCAGCAGCATGCCCGGCACCATCAGCCGCCGGCCGGAGCGGCGGCCGGCCACGGCCGCCACAATGGCGGCGATATCCTCCCAGCTGTAACCGCCGGGGGTGCCATCGTGAAGTTCGTAGGTGCCCTCGGCCTCGCTGGCGAGCAGCTTGGCGACCGCAGCCGCCAGATCATTGACGTGCAGCAGGGAGGCCCGGGCGCCGGGTCTGCCGAGCACCGGCGCCAGGCCCCGGGCCATGGTCTGGAACAGCGGGAGCAGTTCGCGATCGCCCGGGCCGTAGACCGCGGGCGGGCGCAGCACGGCACAGCGCATGGCCGAGCCTGCCGCCAGCCCGGCCAGCCGGGTTTCACCTTCGCGTTTGCTCGCAGCGTAATGCGACAGCCCGGGTTCCCGGGCGGCGAGGGAAGAGATCAGGATGAAGCGCGGCGGCCGGGACCGGGCCAGTGCCAGCCGGGCCAGGCGCTCCACGCCGTCGGCATTGACCGGGCGGAAATCCCGGGCACTGCGGCCGCGCACCTTGCCGGCCACATGCACGACCGCGTCGGCATCCTCCAGCAGTCGCACCAGCGCAGCCGCGTCGCCGAGGCCGCCGCTGACCGTCTCCAGCGCCCCCGTCAGGGTGTCATCCAGACCGCGTCTGTGGACCAGGGCCCGCACCCGCCATCCCGAGCGGAGCAGAGTTTCGACAATGGCCTGTCCGACGAAGCCTGTGGCACCCGTGACGGCGACCGTTCCGGTCATGCCAGACGCCGGGCCCGGTCCCTGTTCTCTTCAACAGGCGGCGCTGCGGCCTTGCCGGGGCCGTTGACCACGTTGGCCTGCGAGGGCGCGGCGGTCTCGGCGGCGCGGCGCGCCAGGAATTCCTGGCGGGCGCGTGAGCGCGCCAGCTTGCCCGATGAGGTGCGCGGCAGGGTCCGCGGCGGCACCAGCTCGACCACGCACTCGATACCGAACTCGGCCCGGACCTGGCCCTTGATGTTCTTGACCAGTTCATCCCGCCTGGCCGGGTCGCGCTCGCGGCACTGCACCACGATGGCGGCGGTCTCGTGCTGATGCTCATCGGTCACGGCGAAGGCCGCCGCGTCGGTGAAGCGCACGCCGGGCTGCTGCTTGGCCAGGAATTCCAGATCCTGCGGCCAGATGTTGCGGCCGTGGACGATGATCATGTCCTTCTTGCGGCCGGTCACCACCAGGTTGCCGTCGACCAGATAGCCGACGTCACCGGTGTTGAGCCAGCCGTCGGGGCTCATCACTTCGCGGGTGGAGGCCTCGTCCTCGAAATAGCCGCTCATCACGCTCGGGCCGCGCAGATGGATACTGCCGACATGACGTTCCGGCAGCGGATTGCCGTCGTCGTCGCGGATCGAGACCTCGAAGGTCGGAAGCAGCGGACCGCAGTCGACGTATTTCGCCACGCGCACGCCTTCGCGCTCGGCCGTCTCCGGATCCAGCGGCCGGGCCTCGTGCGCCTGCTGCAGGTGCTCGGCGTCGACACAGTCGACAGCCATCTCCTCACCCAGCGGCGCGAAGCTGATGGCCAGGGAACACTCGGCCATGCCGTAGCAGGCGACATAGGAGCGTGGATTGAAGCCGGCCGGAGCCAGGGCCTCGGCAAAGCGCTGCAGCGGTTCGGGGCTGATCAGTTCGGCACCGACGCAGGCCACGCGCCAGTTGCTCAGATCCCACTTCTCGGCATCGCTGGCGCGCACGCGCATGGCGGCCAGGTCGTAGCCGAACGGCGGTGCCGAGGTAATGGTGGCGCGGTTGCGCGACATCAGTTCCAGCCACTGGCGCGGACGCATGGCGAAATCCCGGGTACCGAGGAAATCCACCGAACGCTGGGTGGCCATGGGCATGATGATGAAGGCGACCAGACCCATGTCGTGATAGAAGGGCAGCCAGCTGCCGAAGCGGTCCTGGTCGTTGAGCCTGAGCCCGTTCAGCGCCATGTCGTTGATGTTGGCCAGCACGGTGGCGTGATCGATCACCACGCCGCGCGGGAAGCGGGTGCTGCCGGAGGTATACTGGATGTAGGCGGTATCCTGCGGCTCGGCGCCGGGGAGTTCACCGACGGCGGGCTCGAGCGCATCGAACACATCGGGGGTACCCACACAACGCAACTCGAGGCCTTCAGTGGCCTCCTGGAGAAAGCTCAGCCATTCCTCCGGCGCCATGGCCGCTTCGGCGCGGCAGTTCTCAAGCAGCTTGCGCAGCTGATTGACGAAGGCCTGGTGACCGCCGATGTGCACCGTGGCCGGCAGCGGCACCGGCACCAGGCCGGCGTACTGGCAGGCCCAGAAGAAGCGAACGAAGTCCGGCGTGGTTTCGGCCACCAGCGCGACCCGGTCGCCCTTCTCCATCCCGAGGCCGAGCAGTCGACGGGCCAGTTCCAGGGACTGCTCACGCAGTTCCCCGTAACTCAGGGCACAGTAAAGTTCGCCCCGGCCATTGTAGAAGTTCACGCCGGTTTCGCCGCCGGCGGCATAATCCAGGGCTTCGCACAGGGTCGAGAAAGTGGAGGGTCGCAAACCTAGATCATGCGAACTGCCTGTCGGCTGCATTACGTTATCCTTTTCCGGTTTCGGAAGCGTCTTGAAATAAGGTTACTTACTGGTCCAGTTGGCAAATACTAATATAAGACTGCCAGTTACACCAAAAGTTTCAACGAATTTGTGAAACAGTTTGCCCATCATCGTCACATATAAGCGCCAATGATACGACGCCGGGCAGGGTAATTTCAAATCTCTCCTTTCCGGGCCCTCCCGGCCCGCCCTCCGCCTGCCGGCCACAGGGTCTGTCAACAGGCCCTAAAGTAACACCTCCCGGTCCCGGGATTCTCGGCCCGGGGCGGAAAATCCCCGCTCTGTGACCGGGTTCACATGCCCCTGCGGCATAAATCCAACCGGCTTCACACAGGTGTGGCTCTCCCCGTCCGATAAGCCTGCCAGTAACCACATCTGCAGGTGATTTTCCGTGTCCTTGACCCTCAGCAATGCCGCTCACCCGTCTCGTTTCATCGCCCTTGCCGCCCTGCTGCTCACCGCTGCACTGCCGCCGGGCCAGCTCCGGGCCGCTGAACTCGGTGCCGCCGCCCCGCCGCAGACGGTTGCCGGGCAGATCATCGTGCGGGCCGCCGACGGCGTCAGCGCCGAGGCATTCGCCGACATACTGGACTTCTACGACGCGCGGCTGCGCCAGCATATCGATCCCATCAACACCCGGGTGCTGCGGGTTCCACCGGGCTTCGAACAGGCTATCGTGCAGGAATTGGGCCAGGACGCCGGAATCGTGTTCGCCGAACGCGACATGAAGCTCAGTATTCAGTCGCTGACCCCGAACGATCCGAGGTATGACGAGCAGTGGCACCTGGAGACCTTCGAGGCCGAACGCGCCTGGAACTTCTCGCAGGGCAGCGGCATCACCGTCGCCGTGCTGGATACCGGCGTACATGCCGGCCATGCCGATTTCGGCAATCGCGTACTGGCCGGCTGGAATGCCGTGGATCAGAGCAGCGACAGCAGCGACATCAACGGCCACGGCACCAAGGTGGCCGGCGTGATCGCCGCCGTGGCCGACAATGGCATCGGCATCGCCTCGGTGGCACCGCAGACCCGCATCCTGCCGATCCGCGTCAGCAACGATGCCGACGGCGGCGCCTATCTGAGCGACATCGCCCGCGGCCTGACCTATGCCGCCGATGCCGGCGCCCGGGTCGCCAATATCAGTTATAACGTCAGTGACAGTCCGACCGTGGCCAACGCGGCCGAATACATGCTCGAGCGCGGCGGTGTGGTGGTGGTCGCCGCCGGCAACGACGGCATCGATCCCGGTTACAGCGACAGCCCCTTCATGATCACGGTTTCGGCCACCACCAGCAGCGACAGCCTGGCCAGCTGGTCCAATTACGGTGCATATATCGATGTGGCCGCACCGGGACAGGGCATTCTGACCCTGACCCGCAGCGACGGCTACGCCAAGGCCAGCGGCACCTCCTTCGCTTCACCGGCCACCGCCGGCGTGGTGGCACTGATCCTGGGTGCCGATCCCGATCTGAGCCCCGCCGAGGTCGAGGCCCTGCTGGAAACGCACGCCGATGACCTGGGCGGCGCCGGCTGGGATCCCCAGTACGGACACGGCCGCGTCAATGCCGGCCGGGTCGCGGAACAGGCCGCCGGCGACAGCGGCACGCCCGACACCCAGGCGCCGGTGGTCATCGCCCCGGCGGCGGTGACGGTCGAGGCCACGGGCGCGCTGACCGGCGTGGTGCTGGGCAGTGCCAGCGCCCAGGACAATGTCGACGGCAGCCTGACTGCCGTGCCGGATCTCACCGGGCCATTCCCGGTCGGCAGCCACACTGTCACCTGGACCGCCACCGACAGCGCCGGCAACACCGGCAGCGACACCCAGAGCGTGACCGTGCAGGACACCACCGCACCGCAGGTGCAGGCACCGGCGGATCTCACCGTGCAGTCCACGGGGGATGCAGTGGCGGTCGACCTGGGCAGCGCCGCGGCCAGCGATCAGGTCGACGGCAGCCTGAGCGCCCGTCCGGATCAGACCGGGCCCTTCGCCCTCGGCACCCACACCGTCACCTGGCGCGCCACCGACAGCGCCGGCAATACCGGCAGCGACACCCAGACCATTGTGGTCACCCTGAGCGACGTCACCGCACCGGTGGTGAGCGCCCCGGCGGATATCACGGTCGAGGCCACCGGCAGCCTGACCGCCGTGGCGCTTGGCAGTGCGACGGCCCTGGACAACATCGACGGCAGCCTGAGCGCCAGCGCAGACCGCAGCGGCCCCTTCCCGGTCGGCAGTCACAGCGTCACCTGGAGCGCCACCGACAGTGCCGGCAATACCGGCAGCGCGACCCAGACCGTCACCGTGCGCGACACCACGCCGCCCATGCTGAACCCGCCCGCCACCCGCACGCTCAACGCCACCGGCTACCTCACCGATGTAAAGCTGAACGCGCCGACCGCGACCGATCTGGTCGACGGTGACATCACCGCCGTGGCCGACCGCATCGGCCCCTTCACCAGCGGCCGGCATAACATTGTCTGGACGGCGACGGACGCCGCCGGCAATCACCGCCAGGTGGTGCAGACGCTCAAGATCCGGCCGCTGGCCGAATTCGCGGTCGATCAGGTGGTCGGTGAAGGCGATACGGTCGAGGTCCGGGTGCTGCTCAGCGGCGATGCAGCCGACTACCCGGTGCGTCTGCCCTACCGGGTCGGCGGCAGCGCCGCCCCGGGCCAGGACCATGATGCCAGTGACGGCACACTGGAAATCGCCACCGGCCGCAGTGCCGTGCTGAGCTTCAATGTCAGCGCCGACGGCGCCGTGGGCGAAGGCGACGAGACCGTCATCTTCAGCCTGGATGCGCCGGACAATGCCGTGCGCGGCGGGCGTGCCAGTCACACCGTCACGATCCGCGAGGAAAACCTGCCGCCGCGGGTCGATCTGGAGATCCGCCAGGGCGGCCGGGCCACCACCACCGTGTATGCCGATGCCGGCCCGGTCCGCGTCAGCGCCGGGGTCGTGGATCCCAATCCCGACGACAGCCACCGCTTCGACTGGAGCCTGACGGACAACACCCTGGTCTCCACCAGCGGCATGGACACGGACGAGTACAGTTTCGATCCGCAGCAACTGGCACCGGGCATCTATACCGTGCGTCTGACCGTGGAGGATGACGGCACACCCAGCGAGTCGGTCACGGTGCAGGCCAGCCTGCGGGTGGCGCAGCAGACGCCCGACCTGCGCGCGGACGAGGACAGCGACAACGACGGCATCGACGATGCCAGCGAAGGCCCCGGTGACAGCAAGGGCAACGGCATTCCCGACTTCCTCGATGCCCTGCCCGACCGGCACGTGCTGCAGTCCCGGGCGCGGGTCGCCGATCGGGATCTGCTGGTCACGGAAGCGGGCCTGCGCCTGCGCCTGGGCACCACGGCGCTGGCCGCGGGTCGGCACGCTGCCGGGGTATCAGTGGCCGACATCACCAACCACGGCGGCGCCAGCGGCACCGCTGCCCTGGCCGTGGAGGACGACAGCCACAGCTATCCGGGCGGCCTGTTCGACTTCGAACTGACCGGGCTGACGCAGGCCGGCCAGTCGGTCCGGGTGGTCATTCCCCAGCTGGCGCCGATCCCCGCCGGCGGCGTCTATCGCAAGTACATTGCCGATCAGGGCTGGCAGGACTTCGTCACCGATGCCCGCAACAGCCTCGCCTCCGCCCCCGGCGGCAACGGCAGCTGCCCGGCACCGACCAGCACCGCCTGGCGCGAAGGCCTGCATGCGGGTGACCTGTGCGTGCGGTTGACGATAGAGGACGGCGGTCCGAACGATGCCGACGGCCGCGCCAACGCCCAGGTACTGGATCCCGGCGGGGTGGCCGCACCGGCAACAGGCGGCACCGGTGGCACCAGCGGCGGCGGCAACAGCCTGAGTGACAGCAGCGGCGGCGGTGGCGGCTGCAGCCTCGGTCGGAGTGGCACACAGGATCCGCTGTTCCCGCTGCTGGCACTGCTGGCCGCGGCCGGCCTGAGGCGGTCACCCCGCCGGCAGTCCCGCTGAAACCCGCCGGAACAGAGCGCCGGCGGGCGGGGCTCCGCCGTCCGCCTTCTCCCGCTTCAGCGCGGTGCCGCTTCACGGCGCTGGCAGCCGCGTTCCAGTTCCACCAGGTGCGGCAGCAACTCCGAATGCTTCTGGACATGGAAGATGTAGCGCGGCACGTCCCGCTGCGTGCTCTGGGCCATGAAGGGCTCGCCCCAGAAGCTGAGCAGCGCCTCCGTGCCCCCGCTCTGGCGATTGTCCGCCAGGATGAACGACACGTTCCTGCCCAGTTCGCACCAGCGCGGTTCACGCACCTTGGACTGTCCCGCGCAGGCGGCGATCCGGGGCCGGATCTTCGCCTCCCACAGCGGTGCCTGTGACGCGTCCAGCACGAACTGAATGGAACTGACATGCGGGTTCTCGATCGCCGGGCGCAGCAGCGCATCGAACAACTCATCCGGCACATACATCGACAGGCAGACATTGAACCAGATGCTGTCACCGCTCATGTCGCGCGCGAACCGCTCGCTCACGCTGCGCAGCTGGCGCGGACCGACCAGCACGATCTCGGGCCGGCTGAGTCCGGCCTGGATGCGTCGCACAGCGTGAGCAGTATGACTGACCTCCTCGGCGGTAAGCTCGTTATTGCGGGTATGACGCATGAAGTTGACAAACAACAGCCCCAGCAGCGCCAGCACGATGGGCAGGATGACCGCTTCGTCCACCACATGCAGCAGGTGCAGTATGATCGCCACCACCGCGGCCAGGATGCCGGCAATGGCATCCCATTCGTAGCCGAGAAATCGCTTCAGGTTCATCGCAGACCCATCCTCTGCTCGTGGTCGATCCACCGCTCAGGGGGAGCGATTAATAATATGGATATGGAATACATATTCTGTAAAATATACTATTTGCGAGTCTCCCCCGAATTCAACCAGGCATCGGCATGGATTTCGAACAGGTACGCACCTTCCTTTCCGTCGCGGCCAACGGCAGCTTTCTCGAAGCAGCCAAACGGCTGCACGTCACCCAGTCCACGGTCAGCGCCCGGATCCAGAACCTGGAGGATTACCTGGGCACCCGGTTGTTCGTGCGCAACCGCGCCGGCGCCAGCCTGACCCCGACCGGGAAGCGTTTCCTGCGTCACGCCAAGTCCCTGCTGCTGACCCTCGAGCAGGCGCGCCATGATGTCGGCCTGCCCGGCCGCTTCCGCGCCAGCATCACGGTAGGCGCACGCATCGCGCTCTGGGAGGGCTTTCTGCCGCAGTGGGTCGGCCACATGCGCGAGACCGCGCCGGACATCTCCATCCGCAGCGAGATCAGCTTCGAGGAGGACCTGATGCGCCGGCTGGTCGAAGGCACGCTGGATATCGGTCTGATGTACACCCCGCAGCACAGCCCGGGCCTGGAGATCGAGCACCTGTTCGACGAACGCCTGGTGCTGCTGACCACCGACCCGGAGCAGGCCTGGCCGGGACCGGACTACATCTATGTCAACTGGGGACCGGCCTTCTATGCCCAGCACCGCGACAATTTCCCCGACCTGGAACGACCGGCGCAGACGGTCAATATCGGCTGGCTGGGAATCCAGCTGATCCTGTGCAACGGCGGTTCCTGCTTCGTGCCCATCCGCATGGCCGAGGCCTTCATCGACTCGCAGCGGCTGTTCGTGGTACCTGACAGCCCGGAGTTCAAGCTGCCGGCCTACATGGTCTACCCGCGAGAGAGTGAGGCGGAGGTCGTCAGTCAGGCCCTGGCCGGGCTGCGGCTGTTTGCCGAGGCCGAGCGCCACAAATACAGTCCCGAGGACTGAGCAACAGGCCAGCGTTCAGACGCTGTCGGGGATTATCGAGAATAAAAGGGGGCCGCCGCGCCCTGGCTGAGTCGACTGGAACTAGAGGAAGACGGCGAAGCGACCCAAGGGGATGACACCGACACCTGTCGCTTCAGCCGGTGCTCCAGGCACGCGGCCGTTTCATGCCGGCCAGGCGGCAGGCCTGCTTGACATAGCCATAGGGGAACAACTCGAACAGCCGGGCCTTGGCATTGCGGCCATAGCCGAGCTCGCTGGCCAGAAACCTGATGACAAAGCGGGCATCGGCGGCGATTCCGTTATCGGCATGGTACTGGCGCATGAACTCGAACACCT
Source organism: Gammaproteobacteria bacterium (assembly GCA_002699185.1). Taxonomy (GTDB): domain Bacteria; phylum Pseudomonadota; class Gammaproteobacteria; order Thiohalobacterales; family Thiohalobacteraceae; genus Thiohalobacter. The sequence continues at coordinate 13,800 of PABG01000079.1, forward strand.
TCCAGTGATCCGGCTCGAGCTCGATGCCCTCCTCCTCGGCCATGGCACGGGCGATATCCTCGCTCCAGGCGGCCGGCTCGATCAGATAGCCTTCCTTGTCCAGTTCGGCTTCCATCGGATTTTTCAATGCAGTGGCTGTCATGTGTGCCTCTCACGTCCGGTTGATATGTCTATTTGATACCAAGCCGTTCAAAAGATAACAAACGATATTATTTGCTAGTTATTATGGAAATATTCGATATTAAACACCCGATCCGCCCTTACAGAGCCCGACACGGCAAGGACGCCTGACCGAATCGCCGTCCATCCCGGTATTCCGGGATAACGCTATTTCCGATACCTGAATGCGGTTTATTTCGTTTGTCAGCGCCCTGTTCCGACGGCAACATAAAACTGCATCCACCGGCATGTGAGGAGTGTGGAGCATGTCCAGAAATCCGCCATCCAGACCCACCCGCGACGATTTTCGCCAGGCCCTGAACGATATGGGCACCTACATTGATGTGAGCATCGACGACCTGATGGAGATCACGACCATGGCAGAACGCCATGCCCGCCAGCGTGAAACCGAGGCCTACCGGATCGACACCCTGATGTCGCAGCCCGTCATCACGGTACACCCGGAGACTTCCCTGGCGGAAGCCGCCCACGAAATGGTCACCCGCCGCATCAGCGGCCTGCCCGTGGTGGATGCAGACGGGCGGCTGGCCGGCATTCTTACAGAAGCCGACCTGCTGCGCGCGCTCGGTGTGCCTTCACATCACCCCACGCATAATCTGTGGCAGACACTCGAGGCCATGTTCGCCCATGCCCTCAGACCCCAGGCACCCGAAGGCAGCGTCGCTGCCCTTATGGTGACCGATATCGTGACAGTCAGCCCCGATCAGACCCTGCACGAAGCGCTGGACCTGATGAAGAAGCACAGGATAAAACGGCTGATCGCGGTGAATGAACAGCGCCAGCCTGTGGGCATGATCACGCGCTCCGACCTGGTGCGGGTGTTCTTTGACAGGATCCGGGGGCATTCGGAGTAACGAGGAATCCTCCCGGGCGCGGGCAATTGAACACAGGGTTCTCATCAGGGCCTCTCTCTCCGCCATATAAAAAGGGCCCTGTCAGCTCAGACAGGGTGGATGGAAATTACACGCAGGGTCGAGGGATTGCCTCGCTTTGCTCGGCGCTGCTCCGGCGCTGGCGCGCCTTCGCGGTCGAACACAGGGTTCTCATCAAGGCCTCTCTCTCCGCCATATAAAAAGGGCCCCGGTTGGGGCCCTTTTTATATGGCGGAGAGAG
>PABG01000080.1 GCA_002699185.1 Gammaproteobacteria bacterium
CCATGGCGGGCGACGACGGGGCCGGCGGGCTCCATCATGCTGCCGGTACCCCCCATCTGCATGCTGTGGCCCTCGTGCTTCATGGTCGACATGTCGTGGCCTTCGTGCCCCTGCATGCCGGTGGAAGACATGTCCATGCCGCCCATGTCCATGCCCGCCATGTCCATGCCCATGTCCACCATGGTGCGCTGGGGCGGCTCACGCAGCGGCGGGACGGCGGCGGCCATGCCGGGGCGCGGCGCCAGGGTGCCGCGGGCGTATCCGGAGCGGTCCATCGACTCCGCCATCACCGTGTAGGCCTGGTCCTGCCGGGGCTCGACGATGACGTCGTAACGCTCGGCCACGCCGATCTGGAACTCGTCGGTTTCCACCGGCTCGACGTTCTGGCCGTCGGCCTGCACCACGGTCATGGGCAGCCCCGGAATGCGGACGTTGAAGAACGTCATGGCCGAGGCATTGATGACCCGCAGACGAATCCGCTCACCGGGGCTGAACAGCCCGGTCCAGTTGCCGGCCGGGTGCACGCCGTTCATCAGGTAGGTGTAGGTATGGCCGGTGATGTCGGCGATGTCGGTAGGGCTCATCCGCATGTTGCCCCAGGCGACTCGGTCGCGCAGCGTCGTGCCCCATCCGGCCTTCTGGACGTCTTCGAAGAAATCCTCGACGGTGCGCTGGCTGAAGTTGTAGTAGTCACTCATCTTCTTCAGCTTGGCCATCACCCGGTGGGGGTCCTCGAAGGTCCAGTCCGACAGCACCACCACGTAGTCGCGGTCGTAGGCGAACGGTTCCGGCTCCCGGGGGTGGATCACCAGGGGGCCGTACACGCCCGTCTGCTCCTGCAGCCCCGAGTGGCTGTGGTACCAGTAGCTGCCGTACTGACGCACCGGGAAGTCGGCGACGAACGACTCGCCCGGCGGAATGCCGGGAAACGTCACGCCGGGAACGCCGTCCATCTCGAACGGCAGCAGAATGCCATGCCAGTGAATCGAGCTGTCCTCCTCGAGGTGATTGGTCACGCGCAGGGTGGCGCGCTGACCCTCCCAGAGTTCGACCAGCGGCCCCGGAATGGTGTGGTTGATGGTGGTCGCGGAGGCGTGACCGCCGGCGATGTCGATGGACTCGCGGCGGATGGCGATGTCCATGGTGACGTCACGGGGTTCGCCGCCGGGGACGCCGGCGCGTCCGGCCGCCGTAACGCCCGTGCGGGCGTAGGCGGGCAGCAGGGGGCCGAGGCCGGTGATCAGCCCGCTTGCCGCCAGGGCCTTGAGCAGCTGACGGCGTCCAGGATCGGGATGGTGATTCATGTCGATCTCCTGTCGTACGGGCCACGCGCTGGCGCAGCGGCGCGCGGGCCAATTGGGTTAGGAAGCTTGGCGCCGGCGCATGACGGCGTGGCGCCCGTCGGCCGTTGGTCAGGCTGGTGGACGTTCCAGCCGCCGGTCGTGAGCGGCCAAGGTTGGCTGGGTTCGAGCCTGACTGCGTTCGGCGCCCGGCGGCGCCGGGTCGTTGGCGTCGGCGCCGGTCGACAGCAGGGGAGTGGGCATGGTGCACGTCAGGTGGGTCAGGCAATCGCAGTCGCAGGAGTCTACCTGCTGGGCGGGTGCGCGATCGCCGCCGTGGTAGCGGTGTGCCGGCAAGGTGTCCTGCAGGGCACCCTCAGGCGCTTCGCCGTAGCCCGCCAATGATGCCGGCGGGACGGCCAGTGCAATTTGGCTCACAACCGCGACGACTGCGAGCCACCGGAACGTGATCCTCTTCGTACCCATTTCTGCAGCAGCTTACACCAAACGCAGGTTGCTCGCAGACAGATATGTTCGAGCCGCAGTTTCGGGGCCTTGGAATGGCGGGCCTAACCCCAATTCGACATTAGTTGGCTTGTCAAAACGAGGTTAGAAGTCGCCTCTCAACGCGTTCAAAGAAGCTCCGGACCAATGGAGCAGTTCCAATATCGAGTGTTTGTCGCCCGCCGGGACGGGTCAATACGCCAGCCCGCGAGAAACATTGGTAGCGCAGCGTGCGGATCGTGCTGAACTTGAACACCGTGCGGCGCTTCTGGTTGGTGGTCCGTTTCTCCGCAAGCGCCGCCATCTGGAATCGGCGCACCAGGTTGAAGGCGATGATATTGAGCTGCTGCCAGGCACTGTTGGCGGCGTAGCTTTGGGAGGGGACTGCATCGAAGGCGAAGCCGCTCTTGAGTTCAGCATACGCTTGCTCGTGGGTGCCTCGGCCGGCCATGAACTGCCAGAGTGAGCCCCCGGAAATACCCAGGTTGGTTGTGACTGCGGAATATTCGTAGTGGCCATCGTCCGGGTCAAAGAGGTCGAGCTGGAAGTTTTTGCGGGTCTCGTGAGCAACCTTTTTGCGGTAGATGATCACGCGCTGGCGCCGTTGCCAGGACTCGATCCAACGGTCGATCTCGAAGTAGCTGAGTTTGGCATCGATGCGCCGCCAGCGCTGACGGGCTGCCACAGCCTCTTTGAGGCCCAGCCACCGATAGAACGGCACTTTAATGGCATAGCCTGCTTGCGCGGCGCCAAGGTGATCGAGCACGTCCTGGCGGAAAAAAGCCCCATCCATGCGCATCTCGATATCCGGTCGAGCGGGTAGTGCATCCTCTATCTGGGTAATGAGCGCATCGAGGAACTCGAGCGAGGCCTTGCCATCGTGAACATTGCCAGGCCGGTTCTGGCAGCGCAGGATCAAGCCGCTGCGGGCCTCGTAGGCGGTGATGGGATAGTAGCTCGGGACTTTCCGATGATGCGGATTAAAGCCACGCCGGGCACTCTCGACGGTTAGCCCGGTGGAGACGACGGAGCCATCGACATCGACGGTGAGGGTCTTCAGCTTCAGGGCTTGAACCGCCGCAGATGTGATCTCGGCATTGGCCTCCGCCAACGCCTCGACAGCGGGATCCTCACATCGACCAAGCCACCGGGATAGGGATCGCACCGATGGCAGTCGCGCCAGACCACTGAATCTCGCCACGACGGGATCGCTTTCCAGATAGCCGAGCTGATGGACCCGCCGGGCTCCGCTGACCAGCATCGCGATAAGCAGCATCACCAGCGAAACGCTGCTGAAATCGCTGCGAGGCAAGCGATTGCTCAGCTTGCGTCGCAGCAGATCCTTCACACCGACGGTCGCACAAAAGCGCCGGAGTAACTCGAGTCCAGCATAGGAGGTCAGTCCGGCTGCCTGGTAACGCAACATCAAATCACCGTTGACACGGCGCTTGAGGAGTGATGTTCTTAACCGCACGAGATGTGGCCTCTTTTCTTGATGGATTTGTTGGTCTTGCAACCCAAACCCTACCATTAAAGAGGCCCATTTCGCCCGCCTAACAACGACACTCAGCCGCTTCAGCTACGTTGATAACATCTGCGCTAATGTCGAATTGGGGCTAATTCTAGCTGGCGTTACGCTTGCGGTGGCAACCCCGTGTTTCGCGGAGTCTTTGGCCGATGCATGGACCATCGCGCTGTCGCGCGACCAACGACTGCAAGCAATACGGACACAGACCAGTGCCGTGGAAGCGGAGCTGGCTGCCGCGCGAAGCAATCGCCTTCCGGTCTTCAGCGTTGATAGCGCATTTACACAACTAGACAACTCGCCAGGCGTAGCTGTTGGCCAGATCGCGTTGCCTATCCCGATCGCCATTCCTAATGCGTTCAGCAATGACAATTTCGTCACCGCCAATGCTCGGTTGAGTTTACCGATCTATACGAGCGGGATGATCAGTCGAGGCATCGATGCCGCTGGAGATGCGCTTGATGCGAATCGGTTTCAGGAAGCTGCGTTTGTCGCAGAGGTAAAGCTGTCCGTAGCTGAATCCTTCGTTACCGTGCTGCGCGCCCAACGCGCCGTGGACGTTGCAACGACGAACGCGGCCAGTCTTGAGGGTCATAGAAGAGATGTCGATAACCTGAATCGTAGGGGTATGGTGCCACGCAACGATCTGCTGGCGGTTGAGGTATCACTTGCCGATGCACAACAGAGCGAGTTAAAGGCGCGAAACGCCCTTGACGTCGCACGAGCTGCCTACAATCGTCGCCTCGGCCGGCCGCTCGATAGCCCAGTCACACTGGATAACGTCATGCCATCGGGGCCAAGCAGGCTGTCGGAGAACTTGGAGACTTTGACGGTAGTGGCACTTGAGGAACGGGCGGAACTCCACGCTTTGGACGAGCAGGCTTCGGCACTACGACACCGCGCGGAAGCGCTGCGTGCACGAACTCGACCGCAGTTTGCGGCGGCGATCGGCTATACCTATCTCGAGAATGACATTCTGACCGACGAATCTTTCGCGTCAGCCAGCGTCGGCGTTACCTGGTCTCCGTTTGATGGTGGGCGTTCGCGGCATGCAGCCCTTGCCTTAAGTCGCCAGGCGCAGGCCGTGACTGAACTGCACAACGACGCCGTCGCGCAAACTCAACTCCAGGTACGAACTGCGTGGCTCGATTTGAACGAAACCCGCCAACGATTGAATGTCACGGTGAAAGCCCTAGCCCAGGCTGAAGAAAACCTCCGTGTTGCAAAAAGCCGATACCAAAACGGTATCGGTACGAACACAGAGGTTCTCGACGCAGAGACAATGCGGACCGTCACGCGGTCCAATCACGATAACGCGCATTACGACGCTGCGATCGCGCGCTACCGGCTCGCGCGAGCTGTTGGCGTGTTGTAGGTACCTGCCATGCGGTCCACTTTGAAACAAGCGTTTATATTAGTCGCCTTGCTCGTCATAGGCGGGGGTGCCTGGTGGGGGTATACGCACTTCGTACGGTTAGAGCCGCTGCCGGAGGGTTTGATACAGGCCAATGGCCGCCTCGAGGGGGATACCGTGGTGATCTCGAGCGAGTATCCGGGGCGCATCGCGAGCATCTCCGTAGCTGAGGGCGATGCGGTGGCGGCCGGTGATACCTTGGTGCAGCTCGTCGCCGAGGAGCTAGAAGCCAGAGTCCGACAAGCCGAACAAGGTGTGATCGCGACGGTTCACGAGCTTGAAGCAGCTCGCGCTCAGAACGAGCAGGCGAGGCGCGATGCGGAGCGCTTTAGGGACCTTCATGCAGACGGCACTGCCACCCAACGGGAGGCCGAACAAGCCGAGCTCGCGCGGGCCGTGGCAGAAGAGAAACAAACGGCTGCGATGGCCCAGCTTCGGCGCGCTGAAGAAATGCTGGTCGAAGTGAGCGCAATGCGAGATGACCTGACATTGACGGCACCCTCGAACGGCGTCGTCACCAACCGGTTGCACGAGCCTGGTGCGGTAGTATCTGCCGGTGCGCCGATCCTGACGGTGGTCGACCTCGATGCGCTCTTCCTAAAAGTCTACGTCCCCGAAAATCAGATCGGCAAGTTGCGCCGCGGTCTACCAGCGCGGATTTATACTGACGCGTTTCCGGAGCAGCCGTTTACGGCGACCGTGCGTTCTATCGCCTCACGTGCCGAATTTACACCCAAAGAAGTTCAGACGCCGGATGAGCGGGTGAAGTTGGTTTACGCAGTCAAGCTGTATTTAGAGACCAATCCCGAGCACCGGCTGACCCCCGGATTACCCGCGGATGCAGTAATTCGCTGGCAACAAGATGCGCCGTGGGCGCCGCCCCGCTGGTGACGGACGCGGACACAGCACTGATTCGAGTCCGTGGCTTTCGCAAGTCCTACCGCAAGCGCGTCGCGGTTGATCGCGTCGACCTGACGGTGCCCCGCGGCACGATCTTCGGGCTGATTGGACCAGATGGTGCCGGTAAGAGCTCGTTGATGAAAGCGATCGCCGGTGTACTCGCGTTCGATGCGGGCGAGGTGGAAGTATTCGATGTGCAACTCGACTCCGAGGCAGCGGCAGAACGCATCAAGGATCGTCTCGGTTTCATGCCCCAGGGTTTGGGCCTAAACCTTTATCCGGAATTGACCGTTGACGAAAACATCGACTTCTTTGCGCGATTGCGACTAGTGCCGGAGGACGCGTTACGCGACCGCAAGCATCGCCTACTTGTCGTCACACGGCTCGATCGGTTCAAAAACCGCCCAATGAAGCAGCTCTCGGGAGGCATGAAACAGAAACTCGGATTGGTGTGTACATTGATTCATGAACCCGAGCTCGTGATCCTCGATGAGCCAACGACCGGCGTGGACCCGGTATCCCGCCGCGATTTCTGGACAATCGTGGGCGAGCTGGTCGCGGAGAAAGGCATCACAGCGCTTGTGTCAACCGCCTATATGGATGAGGTCAACCGGTTTCATAACATTGCCTTACTGCACGCTGGCACGGTGCTCGCAACGGGCACACCGTCGGAGATTCACGCGCTCGCGCCGGGCGCTCAGGTTCTCGTGCAGGTCGACCCGCCGCTTACAGCGTTGGCAAAGCTCCGACAGGGCTTTCCCCAAGTCGAGACCATCGGGAAGCGATTGTGCGTCTATGTCGACGATGCAACACCCGCTAATGCCGAGCAAACGGTACGCCGAGCCCTGGCCGGCTACACACTTCATTCCATTCAAGCGGGTGAACCGGATATGGAGGACATGTTCATTGCTTTGCTGCGAAGACGAGGGCTGATTCCCATAGAGCGTGTCACGGTGCGGCAGGAGACGCCTGTTAACGCGGCGTCAAGCGGCGCCTGCGCCGTGGAAGCGCGGGATCTCACCCGGGATTTTGGCGACTTTCGCGCCGTCGATCGCGCCAACTTCACCATCGCGGCGGGAGAGATCTTCGGCCTGCTGGGTGCCAATGGCGCCGGCAAGACGACGGTGATCAAGATGCTCACGAGCCTGCTACGACCGACGGAGGGACTTGCCTGGGTGGCGGGCGCAGACGTGCGTGAAGGCGGCACGGCTGTGAAGGAACGCATCGGCTACATGTCCCAGGTTTTCTCGCTCTATCTGGATCTGAGCGTCATAGAGAACTTGCGGCTCTACGCCGGTATTTACGGGCTATCGCGAAGGCAGGCCAAGGAGCGCATCCAGTGGGTGATCGAAATGGCGGGGTTGGCAGGTCATGAAGGCGAGCGACCGGCGGCCGTTCCCGTGGGTTTGCGGCAACGGCTCGCCTTGGGTTGTGCCCTCGTGCACCGTCCGCGGGTACTGTTTCTGGATGAACCGACCTCGGGAGTCGATCCCGTGGGCCGACGCCGCTTCTGGGACGTTCTCTTCCGGTTAGCGCGGGAGGACGGTGTGGCGATCCTGGTCACGACGCACTACATGAGTGAGTCGGAGCATTGCGACAGATTGGCTTTGATGTACGCCGGGCGCATCGTCGCGGATGCGACCCCCTCTGAACTCAAGCAGTCGCTCGAGGACGATGCGGGCGAGTTGCTGGAGATCGACGTTGCTGATAGCACGGGGGCGCTGACGTTGCTGCGCGATGTGGGTTTCGCGAACGCCTACATGCACGGTGCGCGCGTGCGAGTGTTCGCCCGGGCGCCTGGAGCCGACCGCCACAGTGTCCAAGGGATACTTGAGAACGCGGGCGTCAGGGTTGTGCAAATCAAGTGCATTCCACCGTCCATGGAGGACGTGTTCGTCTACCGGATCACGGCGCTCGAACGCGCAGCGGCGGAAGTGGCCGCATGAAGCTACGGCGCGTGAGCGCGGTCGCGCGCAAAGAATGGCAGGAGATCCTGCGCGACCGACTGTTCTTCACGCTCGCATTCGTGGTTCCTGCGATGTTGATGCTCCTGTTCGGCTACGGGCTATCGCTGGATGTGGAGCGCGTACCATTCGCCATTGCTGACTACGATCGCTCCGCAACGTCGCGCGACTACGCCTACCGGTTTATCGATTCGCGTTACTTTGCGCTTCAAGGCTATGCGAAGGACGATCGGGAACTCGATCCCCTGCTTCGAGATAACAAGATCCGGGTGGCGATTGTCATACCCCCTGACTTTGAGTCGAATCTCCTCGCGGGACGCGCAGCGCGTGTGCAGACACTGATTGATGGCACCTTGCCCGGACGTGCCGCCACAACCAAAGGCTACGTCAGCGCGATCAACGCCGCGTTCAATCGCGAGCGCTTCGCCGCACAACTTGCACGGTCGCGCGGGCTAACCTTAGAGACGGCTCGCGATCTAGCGGAACCCATACGACTCGAGGTGCGGTACCTGTACAACCAGAGTCTATCCAGTATTCATTCACTCGCACCCAAACTCATCATGTTTATCTTGATGTTCACACCGCCCCTGCTGACCGCAGTGGGCGTAGTGCGGGAGAAAGAGAGTGGCTCGATCTACAACATCTACGCATCCACAGTTAGTCGCGGCGAGTTTTTGATTGGCAAGCTAAGCCCCTATGTCGCGATCTCTATGGGCAATGTGGCCATTTTGTGGCTCATGGCTGTGATGGTTTTCGGTGCCCCGTTCAAAGGGAGTCTATTGTTCTATCTCGCGGCATCCACACTGTTCGTCGCGTGCACGACCGCTATCGGTTTACTCGTGTCGCTGATCGTGAAAACCCAGCTAGCCGCAACCATCGTCACCGTGATCCTCACGATGGTACCGGCCATCGACTTTTCCGGATTTCTCGTTCCTGTTGAATCGCTGACCGCCGAAGGGCAAATCGAAGCGCACCTGTTCCCCGCGATGTATTACACCGATGTGGTCGTCGGCATTTTCCTCAAAGATATCGGTCCGTCCACGCTGTGGCCCAATCTGCTGGTATTGACTGTGTACACGGCCGGCTTATTCGTGGCCGGTTACGCATTGTTTCGCAAGAGACCGCGCACGTGAGTCGACAAAGCGTATCCACGTGGATGGGTCGGCTGCGGGTATTGACCGCTAAAGAATTACTACAGCTAGTACGCGATCCGGTTCTGCTGGCCTTTATGGTCTATCTATTCACCTTCAACCTCGTTCTACAAGGCACAAGCGTGAGTCTTCAGCTCACCAGTGCCAGTTTTCTGGTACACGACGCGGATCGCTCGATGGCGTCGCGCGAACTCCTCTATCGTTTGCGGCCGCCGTACTATCGCCTAGAGGGCGAAGTTGCGCATCCACAGATGGGACTTCGAGCGCTTGACCGCGGCGAGGCGATGCTGCTGCTCGACATTCCGCCGGACTTCGAAGAAAAGCTCCGCCGTGGTGAAACGACATCCGTGCAGTTGCTGATAGACGGCACGCACACCGTATCCGGTTTTCTGGCGGCGAACTATGCCGCGCGCATTGTTGGTGAGTACGGGCAGGAAATCGCGATGGCGCGAGAAGGGCTACCCGGCCAGCGCGTCGACTCGATGCCCGTGATCCTCGACGATCAGCGCGTTTGGTTCAACCCTAACCAGAAAGACACCTGGTTCATGCCGATCTCCGAATTGCTGGAGGCGATTACCATCCTCGCGATCTTGTTGCCGGCCGCCGCCCTCGTCCGCGAAAAGGAGCGCGGTACCATCGAACAGCTTCTCGTTGCCCCGTTGACCGCGCTGCAAATCATGATTCCGAAGGTGTTAGGCATGACGATCGTCATTTTGGCCGGTGTGACCATTAGTCTGTTCACCGTCCTTATTCCGGTATTCGACATTCCGGTACGGGGTAGCTTGCCACTCTTCTATGGCGTGACCACGCTCTATGTAGTCGCTAACGCGGGTCTCGGTCTGTTTGCCGCCACGCTCGCCCGTAACCTAGCCCAGATAGGGCTGCTAACGTTGCTCATTGTTGCGCCGATTATTCTCTTGTCCGGATTGTGGACGCCGCCCGAGGCCATGCCGGCGTGGCTGCGTACAGCCACACTGTTCTCGCCGCTGCGACACTATATAGATGCCTCCTACGGAATTCTGTTAAAGGGGGCCGGACTGTCCCTACTATGGGACTCCGTGCTCGCGCTCGCCGCTATCGGTGGTGCCATACTCGCGTTCGGTATCTGGAGATTGCAGCGTCAGATCAAATCGTAGGAGGAATAATGGCGACACCCAATGGACAAACAGAACTGACGCCATACGCACAACCTACGCGCGATGAATTGAGCAGAAATCGCTGACCTGGACAAAGAGTAAGGGTCTGTGCCCTGCAGGGCTGTCCCGATAGCCCCAGGGAAGCGCGCAGTCTTCTTTTTGGCGATCGTGCTTGCACGATCTTGTGAGTGTCAGCAGCGTCGTCACCTCTCCTAGGTTTTCTCCACCCGCTCGCATGAGCTAAAACGAAAACGACAAGCTATCGCGGGTGCCGCTGATACGTACATCTACGAGTTGCATAATTGCGAGAATATGCAACTATTCGATAATCTATCAGATGGCCGTAGCTGCAAAGTAAGCGTCCGGCGAACACCGACTTGCCGGTAGATCAGCGATTGATCTCGTCGGTGATCGTTCCGTCATCGAGCGCCTTTTCGATGGCGGCGTCGAGTCGATTGAGGATGTCGGTCAGGGTCTCATCGTCTTCAACGGCCAGCATGGCATAGACCTGTCGGCCTTGAGCTGCGATCGCCGTGCATGACGGCAGCGGCTCGACCTGCCCGATGTTGAGGGTACCGTCGCTTTCGATCAGTTCCTGTAGGTTCGGCCAGCGATCCGAAGCCTCTTGCTCTACGCGGCCCGACTGGCGGGATGAGGAAGGTCGGCGGCGACGTGCCATGGCAACAGCTCCTCGATACGGTTGATGGGATGCTCGGCGATGCGCTCGAGCACATGGCGCAGATAGGCTTCGGGGTCGAGCCCGTTGAGCTTGGCGGTGCCGATCAGCGTGTAGATCGCGGCTGCTCGCTCGCCGCCCTTGTCCGAGCCTGCAAACAGGTAGTTCTTGCGGCCGAGGGCGACGGCGCGCAGCGCCCGTTCGGCGGCGTTGTTGTCGATCTCGATGCCGCCGTCGTCGCGGTATCGCGTCAAGGCCGCCCAGCGGCTGAGCGCGTATGTGATCGCGCCGGCGAGCGCGCTCTTCTTCGAGGCAGCCGAGTACGTGGCCTGCAGCCAGGTATGCAGCTGATCGAGCAGGGGGCCCGCGCGTGTCTGGCGAGCACGACGGCGATCATCCGGCGGCTGGCCCCGGATCTCCCGTTCGATGGCGTAGAGCGCGCCGATCTGGTCCAGCGCTTCCTTGGCGGCCGGTGAGCCGTTCGCGGCATGCAGGTCGTAGAACTTGCGCCGGACGTGGGCCCAACAGGCAGTCTCCATCAACGGGTCCTGGGTTCGCTGGTAGAGACCGTTGAAGCCGGCGTAGCCGTCCGCCTGGAGCACCCCGGTGAACGCCTTCAGATGCGCCTCGGGCCGGATCCCCTTGCGGTCCGGCGAGTAGCAGAACCAGACCGCCGGCGGTGTCTCACTGCCGGCGGGCCGATCGTCGCGGACGTAGGTCCACAGCCGCCCGGTCTTGGTCTTGCCACGGCCGGGATCCAGCACCGGCACCGGCGTGTCGTCGGCATGCAGCTTGCCAGCGGCGGTGACGTGCTGGCCGATCGTATCCACCAGGGGCTTGAGCAGCGCACTGCTGGCCCCCACCCAACCGGCCAGGGTCGAGCGTTCCAGCTCGACGCCTTCGCGGGCATAGATCTCCGCCTGCCGATACAGCGGCAGGTGGTCGGCGTACTTGGAGACCAGCACGTGGGCCAACAGGCCAGGTCCGGCGAGACCGCGCTCGATCGGCCGCGACGGCGCCGGCTGCTGCACGATCTTCTCACAGGCCCCGCAGGTGAGCTTAGGCCGTACGTGGCGGATCACCTTGAACCGCGCCGGCTCGTACTCCAGCACCTCGGCGATATCCTCACCAAGATGAGCGAGCGCGCCGCCACAGTCCGGACAGCCAGGCTCCGGCTCGTGACGGACTTCTTCCCGGGGTAGGTGCTCGGGCAGCGGCCGGCGGACCGGCACACGCCGCGGAGAAGAGGAACTGGTCGGTGAGGGAGGAGATCCCGCCGCGGCGGCCTGCAGCTCCCCGAGCGCGAGTTCGAGCTGCGCGATCTCGGCATCGAGGCGTTCTGAGGAACGACCGAAGCGCATGCGCTTGAGCTTGGTAATCTGCAGCTTGAGTGACTCGATCTGGAGATCGCGGGAGCGCAGCTGATCGTGGGCGGCGGCCAGAGCCTGACGACTCTCGGTCAGAAGTTGCTTGAGCTGATCGATGTCATCGGGGAGGGTCTGCACCCACGCATTATACTTGTCCGCACGAGCCAAAGCCCGAGAAATATCAGTAAAAATGCTGGGCCGGAGAAAAAACTAGCCTGCGATCATCGGCCGCTCGAAGGTCCGTGCCGGACGGCGCCAGTCGATGCCCTCGAGCAGCATCGAGAGCTGGGCGACGGTGAGGGAGACGCTGCCTTCCGTCGCCTGGGGCCAGACGAAGCGGCCGCGCTCGAGGCGCTTCGCGTACAGGCACAGTCCGTCGCCGTCCCACCACAGCACCTTGATGCGGTCGCCGCGCCTTCCGCGGAAGACGAACAGGTGCCCGGAGAACGGGTCCGCCGCGAGCTGTTGCTGCACCAGCATGGCCAAGCCATCGAAGCCCTTGCGCATGTCCGTGACGCCGGCAGCCAGCCACACTCTGACCCCAGCCGGTGCGGCGATCATCGTTGCCCCAGCGCGGCCAGGACCTCGGCAAGCACTTCTCCGTCGACCCGGCCGTGCACGCGAAGACGTATCTCGCCGGGGAGTTCGATCTCGATGTGGCCGGGACGGACCGCCAGCCCCTCCGGCCGCGGTGGCGGTGTCACCCGCACCGGCACCAGCGTGGCCGACGTCGGCTCCCGGCACTGATCGAGCAATCCCTGCCGGTAGAGCTTGCGCCAGTTGAAGAGCAGGTTGGCGTTCACGCCGTTGCGTCGGGCAACCTCAGCGACCGATGCTTCCCCGGCCAGCGCCTCCTCAACGATCCGCCGCTTCTCCGCGTTCGTCCGATACCGCCGCTCCGGCGTGCCTCGCTTCGCCGGAACCACCGCTTGCTTCGTGTCCATCTGATCTCCAAGCGGACACGTACTACGCGTCCGCAACAGCTGCTGGGACACGCATCATCAATCGCGACGTGAGCGGCTACGAGACGGTGATGGCCGGACGCTTACCGTAATGCCGAGCCAGTCTCCGAAGTACGTCCGCTTCATAACGGGTGGCCGGGGGCTCCATGAACCCGCTGTCGCGCCGCCCTTGAGCGAAGGCGAGCAGGGTGGCATGGAGATAAGCTTCCGGCTGACCGGCGATGACCGGGAACGCACTCTCGGCCTTTCCCGCCCCCCGCCCGAGCCCATCCAATCCATGGCAGCGGGCACAGTCGACCAGCGCTTCCTCCACGATCCCGTTGAGCGATGCCGCGCCCAGACCGCCCGCTTCGAGATCGACCTCCGCCAATCCACTGCCGCCGCCGAGGGCAATATCGGCGTATTCTTCCGGCGCCATGGCTGGCAGCGCCCGCAGAAAGGCCACCTGAGCCCAGACCTCATCGTCTCGATCCTGGGCCGGCCAGGCTGGCATGCCGGTGTACTTGAGCCCGTACTTGACGATCCAGAAGAGTTCCGCATTGTCCCATTGCGCCACCTTCCCCTCCAGGCGCGGCGGGCTTGGTGTCATGGCATTCACGACGGGCGACTGAGGTATTCCCGGGGCACCATGGCACCCGGCGCAACCGGTCGCGAAATGACCCGCCGCACGCTGAACGAGTGTCGGGTCGTCGAGATCGATCGTCTTGGGCATTTTCGCCAACATCGACTGCGTCTCGACGGCATTCTCCATGGTCCAGCCCAGAAACCACCGGGTGATGGCGAAATGGCCCGAGGAGGCGGCAATCGAGACGAGACCCAGCCAAGACACCGCCAGCGCACCCGCGGTCGCCAGTATCAGCAGCGCGGTAATGTTCTTCCACGTCAGGAGCCTTCGGATACGCGCTGTGGCTGACGCCGCTTGGACCAGCGCCCATTCCCATGCGCCTCTCCCAGAGTCCGGCGGAAGCTTCATCGACAATCCCCGAACACCACGACCGGCAACACGTTGAAAACCACTCCGACCAGGGAAAGCGCGGCAAGCAGCAGGGTGGCGAACTCCAGGAAGTGTTCCCGCTCGCGGGCCGTGTCCCGATGATGGCCCATGCCGCCACCCCCGAGACACCATTCGCGTCACGCGCGACGGCAGATCAGCGCGACCAACACGAGCGCAATGATCGTGATCGCGCCAATCGTGATGCGGGCGCCCGGGATCGGCTTGAAAACTTCGGCATTGGGGGCACAGCGGAAGGCGGCTAGGACGTAGCTCAAAAGGAAATGCGCAGCCCAGATGGTGGGAGCGGCGATGAGGGTCCAGAGCGTATCCCGGGTTTTGCCGAATAACTGCATGGCAGCCCCTACGCCAGTCGAGGAAAGTAGGCGACGGTGAACACGGTGACCAGCGCCATGCCACCCATGAAATGCCAGTAGAGGGCCACGTTGCGGATATCGATATCGAAGGCCGGTGTGAGCCGGCCACCCACCGAACGTGCCAGGCAGTAGCCGAGCATGAGTGCGCCCACCGCGCCATGCACGGCGCTCCAGATCGCCAGAACCCAGACAGTCGCTGGATAAACGTGGGCGACCGGATCGAGACCGGTCGAATACGGCCCCCAGATGAGCGCGCTACTGCCGAGCAGCGCCGCGGCGGCGCCCGCGGTCATGAGAGCGCGCGACAGCCCGGTGCGCTGCGCGCGGTTGACGGCTGCGGCGAGACCCGCTGCGATCCAGGCGGCCGCGAACGCGGCGAGCGATATGGTCGGCCATACAATGCCCGGACCGACGCTCCCCGGTGGCGGGAAGGTGGTGTGGATGGTGAAAAAGTAGTAGTAGCCGAAAACCAGACCGAGAAAGGCGGTGGCGTCGCCGCTCATGGTGATGAACATCGCCCACCAGCCGACGGAGTGGGGGCCCGACTTGTAGAGCGGCAGCTTCAACCCGAGCCCTACGTCCTTCTCGTGCTTCTCGGGGATGAGCGCGGTCCCTCGCCAGAGCCAGACCATGATCG
Organism: Gammaproteobacteria bacterium; assembly: GCA_002699185.1. GTDB lineage: Bacteria > Pseudomonadota > Gammaproteobacteria > Thiohalobacterales > Thiohalobacteraceae > Thiohalobacter. The sequence continues at coordinate 14,885 of PABG01000080.1, forward strand.
ACACAATGGCGACCGCCAGCATGACGAACAACAAGAACCACCACTTGAAGGTCCCGGAAATGAAGACGACGCCGGTCGTTGCCGCCGCCACCGCTGGCATGAAGCTCGGGCCGGGCACGCGCAGGCATTGCAGCGGCTTCCCGTCCAGTACCGAGGTCACCAGCGTCTCGCGCTCGAGCTCCTCGGCGTCGGGCAGATAGAAGCGCCCTTTGTCCACGTCGTCGATGAAGTCCGGCTGCTGCCAGATCGGATAGCGCGACGTGATGATTGGCACCGATCGCACCCCCCAATCTTCGCCGGGCATCTCGGTCAGCCACTCCAGGGTACCGGCGTTCCACGGGTTTCGCCGGGCGTAGGGCTCCCTGCCCCGCGGCCGCAGCGTGTCCCAGACGATCGTCAGCACGCCCGCGGCAAACACGAAGGCACCGATGGAAGTGATCAGATTCGCAGCATCCACGCCCAGTGCCTCCGAACAGGTCCAGACGCGGCGCGGCATACCCATGAGTCCCGACCAGTGCATCGGGAGAAACGCCGCGTTGAAGCCGAGGAACATCAGCCAGAAGGCGACCTTCCCCAACCTGTCCGAGAGCTTCCGGGCGGCGATCATGGGCCAGTAGTAATAGATTCCGGCCACCAGCGGGAACAGCATCCCGCCGATCAGCACATAGTGCAGATGCGCGACGACAAAGTAGGTGTCGTGCGCCTGCCAATCGAAGGGAGCAAGCGCCACCATGACACCGGTCAGGCCGCCGATCACGAACGTCGCCAAAGCGCCGGAGACGAACAGCATCGGCACGGAACGCACGACCCGGCCCGACAGCAGCGTGGCGATGAACACGAAAATCTGCACTCCGGTGGGAATGGCGACCAGCTCAGAGGCAGCCGAGAAGAAGCCGAGAGAGATGGCCGGCAGGAAGACGATATAGACCTCCGGGTGACCGAAGATCCAGAACGGGTGCTGCCAGAGGATCGGATCACCGCCGCGCGTCGGGTCGAAGAACGACCAGTCGAACATCCGCTCGAGCTCGAAGAGAATGTCGCCCGCGATGAGCGGCGGGAAAGCGAAGAGGATCATGCCGGCGACGACCAGGACGTACCACGCATAGAGCGGCATCAGGTTCAGCCGCATGCCGGGCGGTCGGCACTTGAGCGCGCCGACGATAAGCTCAACCGCCGCCGCAATCGATGCCAGCTCGATGAAAGAAAGCCCCAGGAGCCAGATGTCCGGTCCATATCCCGGGGTAAACCGCTCACTGGTGGTCAGCGGCGGGTACATGAACCAGCCGGCGCTCGGCGCGGCGCCGAAGAAGATGGAGCCTGAGACGAAGACGCCGCCGATGACAAAGCACCAGAAACCGAATGCGGAAAGGCGCGGGAAGGGCAGGTCCCGTGCGCCGAGCATCTGCGGCAGCAGGATGATGGCCACCGCCTCGAATACCGGCACCGCGAAGAGGAACATCATCACCGTGCCGTGCAGCGTGTAGACCTGGTTGTAGAACGTCGCTGTCAGGAAATCGTTGTCCGGCACGGCGAGCTGCACCCGCATCATCAGCGCCAGGACGCCAGCGAACAGCATGAAGCCGAAGGAGGCTGCGGTATACCAGATGCCGACTTCGGTATTATTGACCGCAGACCAGTAGCGCCAGCCTTTCGGCGCTGCCCATACCTTGCGCAGCCGTTCCTCCTGTCGTCGGCGCACCGCCTCATCCGTCTGGTCGCACCGCTTGGAGGTGTCCTCGTCGCGTTCGTTCACTCGAGGCTTCCCAGCCAGTCCGCGATCAGGGCGAGTTCCTCCTCCGGCAGCATACCGAAGGCAGGCATCTCGACCCCGGGCTTGATGTGTTGGGGGGCGCGGATGAATGCCACCATGTTTTCCGCCGTCGTGGGGAGGCGGCCGGCCGCTATGGTCATTCGGCCGGCGACATGCGTGAGATCCGGCCCCACGTCTCCGTCGGCCGGCGTGCCACGCACGGTATGGCACCCGGCGCAACCGTTGCGAACGAATGCCTGGAGGCCCGGGCCGCCGGTGACGGCCGCCGGCGCGGCCTGGGCTTCGACATAAGCCACGTATTCTTCCTCGGGCACCGCCACCACCCGCAACCCCATTTGCGCATGGGCGGTCCCGCAGAATTCCGCACAGACACCGCGATACACGCCGGGCTCGGTCGGCTCGAGGGCCAGGCGAGTCACACGGCCCGGGATGGCATCCATCTTCCCGGCAATCGCCGGCACCCACAACGAATGAATGACATCAGGGCTGCTGAGGAGGAGCTCCGTCCGACGACCTGTCGGGATCCAGATCTCATTGGCGCTGGGAGTACCGCCTCGCGGAAGATTGCGGACGACGCCCGGCTCACCGGTGGCCCCGTAAGCGATTCGCCACCAGAAGCGTTCGGCGGAAATCGAGATGGTCGGACCATCGGATCGACCGCGCAGCTCGGGCATCATCGAAAGCCCCCAGGAGAGAAAGCCGGCGAGCACCAGCGTCGGAAAAACCGCCCCACCCCCAAACGATCAGCCGAACGCCGGTGCCGTCGCTGTGCCGTCTCGATCTCGTGGCGTAGTAGGCGAGGCCGATGACCAGCACCCAGACGACCACGGCACCCGCGAACATGGGCAAGAACAGCTCGAGAATCCGCTCGGCCTCGACCCCGGCCGGGTCGAGGGCTGACTGTGGGCCGGAGCAGGCCGAGAGCAGCACCGCAGATACCGGCGCCGCCGCTCTTCTCATCCGACGCAGGCAGCACCTTCCAGCAACATGCAGTCTTCCGGGAAGAGGCGAACCTCGGGGCATTCCGCAGGATCCTTTTCCGGAACGGAGTCGAGTGGCATGAACGCCATGAGAAGGATGTGAGCAACTACCGTGCCATCACTGCTGACCGCGGCGGGAGGAAGGACGCTCCCGTTCCGGCGACTCGCCCCCCAACCCGTCCCCGGGGAGCGCGAGCGAGGCGCTGCCATCAGTGGTGGCTGCCGAGACCGCGCCCCGTGCCGTGACTAAGACCGTGGCCGCGAAAGCCATGCCCCCCACCCGGATGCCTCGCAGGAGACGTGTGCCCACCACCCAGCTCCGGCAACGGATGGTGAACGCCGAAGCCAGTCCAGTGACCGTCGACGCTGTCGTGCAGCCGCTGCAATCCATGCTGGTATCCGGGCGGATGATGTCCGCGCACACCCGCCCAATGGCCGCCTCCCAGGGCGCCCTCGTAGCGGTCGAGATACCAATGGCCCGGCGAGCCTGCCGACGCCAGTCCGTGGTGGCCCGCGTAACGGCTGCCATAGTAGTAGGCCGGATAAACGGCCACCCGGGCAACGGCGTCAGCACGCTCCGCAATCAGCTCCGCGCCTCCTTCCGCCTCCGAGCCCGGCAGCGGACGCTCCAGCGCGGCCAGCACCTGGTCGCTCGATCCTGCCCGGCGCAAGCGGGCCCGGACCCCCTGCTCGAGGCCGTCGAAAGCGAGCGGACGCCCGTCGAGGAAGGCGAGCACCGTCGCCTCCGACAGCCCCGCCGCTGCCAGCGCTTCGAGCTGATCCAGCGTGACGGCCGTCACCAGAGCCGGTGTTTCGGCGGCCGGTCTTTCGGGAGCCGGTGCGGCCGTCACACAACCCGCGAGCAGATTCAGCACCAGCGCCAGCAGTGCGGGAAAGCGCGGAACTAGGCGAATGACGTTCATCTCCCCAGCCTCTCGAAGTCTTCCGGCACGCTGCCGGCCAGCCCGGCGAGATGCTGCCGAACGGGACCGGGCAGATAGGTGGACGCCGTGGCCATTGTTGTGCGCCCGTCTGCGTCGCGCACCGCCCTCATGGCACGATCGAGCAAGACGATCGCGTCGCCCTGATGCAGATCGTCGAGGCGCCGCGGTTCCCGGCCGCGAACCGCGAGACCGGTGAAATCCTCCAGCACGGCTGCCCAATACCGGCCCAGCAACGTTGGCGTCACACGGGCCACGCTGCGGCGATCGTACGCCAACGCATCCGCCGCGGTGGCTTCGAGCACTGGGTGCGTTTCACCGCCAGTCGCCACGAACACGATCGAAGCCGACATGTCCGAAACGCTGGCCTCGAACCGTCCGTCGCCCACCGACATCAGGCGGGCCAGGCGGTCGGCCAGCACGCGGGCCCGCAACGCGGTGGAAGCGTAGGAGCCACGGTCGCGCAGGATGAGGATTGGCAGGCCGCCGAGGGTCAACGCCCGAGCCTCATCATCAGTCGCTGCCGTGTCATCAGCCGTGACGGCGTCCACCACTCCGAACACGGGTGATCGAACCGTCTCACGATCCGTCCGCGCCGTCCGCGCAACGGCTGGCATCTCCGTCGACCGGAGCTGGGCCGGAGCCACCGCCGCCTCGAGCATGCGCTGGATCACCGCTTCTTCGACGCCGACCTGGTCGAGCAGCAGAACATCTTCCGCCGACAACGCAAACCGCGCCCCGGTAGCATCCATCACCTCAATGATGCGCGACGCCCCGATGTCGGCACGGGTCAGCGCGATCACGTCGTAGACAGTCACGGCCTGAGCCAGTGCACCAGGCAGAACCCAGAGGCCGGCGATGGCTAGAATCGCCACCGATTGTCGGGTTGACGCCATGTCATGCTCGACAGCGAGAGGCTCATACCAACTCAGACAGCGCTGCGGCGCGCCGGTTCCCCGTTTCAGGCGTCCTCGGCGAGCAGCCGCCGGATGTCGGCCCGCAGATCTTCAGGAGGATCACTGTTCCTCAGTAGCAGGCGCGCCCGACCCGAGCGATCGAAGGCGAACACTGCGCTGGAGTGGGAGACGTCGTAGGCGCCCGACGGATCCTCCTCGCCATATCCGTACGTGACCCGGTAGCGCCGGGTCAACGCCTGCAGAACGTCGGGGTCCCCCGTCATGCCGGTGACCCGAGGTCCGAAGCTGTCCGTGTAGCGCTTTATGGCCGACAGGGTGTCGCGCGCGGGGTCCACGGACACGAACAGTATCCGCAGCTCGTCGGGCGCCGCACCGATGTCGTCGGCCAGCTTCGCCAGATTCGCCAGCGTGACCGGACAGACGTCGGGACAATTCGTGAACCCGAAGAACAGCAGCGCCACCTGGCCACGATAGTCCGCTGCGCGGACGGTCCGGCCGTTTTCGTCCGTCAGCTCGAACGCGAGCTCCGGCATCACTCCGGAAATGTCCGTGGTGCGCCAGGCGGGATCCTCACAGCCGGCCAGCGCCAGCCCCAGGATGACGAACACGGCACCCGCAATGCGCGCAGTACGCGCGCGGCGACGACCGGCAGTGCAGTCCTTCGACTCTCCGGCGTGGTGCCGTGAAGACTCAAGTCGCAGCATTTTCGCCTCCAACCCGGTGCATGGGAATTGTTCGCGTCATAGGGGCGCCGCGCAGCAGATAGCGCAACACCACCAGCACGCCCAGCAGGCTCATCATGGCGGCAGGGATCCAGGTAACGATGCCGCCAAGCTGCTGATCGGTGAGAGGCTCGAGCGGCCAGGCGCGCCCGCACACGGAATAGATGTCGAACAGCACATCGCGGCTGAACGTAATGTAAGCGCCGAGCGCGATCTGCGGCGGCACGATGATGGCCAGAATCGTGATGCGATGCCCGTAGCCCAGAGCGCCCTGGTCCCGGGACCTCGGATCGAGCATCAACCACCAGAACAGCAGGCCGTCGATCAGCATGCTCCAGTTCATGAGCTGATACAGCCGCGCGCTCAGCATGGCATCGAAATGCACTGCCGGTATCAGCCAGAAGTAGATCAAACCGACAAACAGCAGCGGCGCGAGCAACGGGTGCTGCAACACCCGATAGGTTCCGCGAAGGCCGGCTGCCATCCCCGCCCAGACACCGGCGGGCGAATTCCAGCGGGCGGTCACCGCCGCCGGCAGTCCACTGGCCATCACCGCCGTCGGCGCCGACAGGGCGACGAGAAACGGTCCCAGGTGATGCAGCACCAGATGCTGCCCGCGGTGGGCGAAGAACAGGAACTGCGCCAGATAGTCGTAGCGCGTCTGGGTGACGGCATAGATCGCGCCGAGGCCGACAAAGAAGGCCAGTGGCCGGAAGATCCCGGTGTGCCGTCCGCCGCGGCGCCACACGATCATGCCCCGAATATAGAGTGCCGCCAGGGCGAGACAGAACAGAACCCACGGCCACGAAAACTCCCAGGGGAGAAGAAAAAAACCGATTGTCGATTCGGATTGCGTCGCCACGCTGGCCAGGCGCCCTGTTCCATCGATCTAAGCAGAAACCGCAGCGCACGCTACCACAGTCGCGCGCCGGCTTGTTCTCATATGGCGCTCACCCGGCCAATTGTCCGACGGAAAGCCGCCGCCGCGGCTGGCCGAACAACGGAAACCTCCAGCGGCTCTTCGCGCAGCCCCAAGAACGGCGCTGGAACCGGCAAGCGAAAGCGAGCCTGGCTACCGGACACCGGGCGCGCAACCAGGCAACCAGGCAACCAGGCCTGGGATTTGCGCCTCAACTCGAGCTGTTGCATCCTCGTCCACCGAAGGGTGACGGGCAGCACTACGATGGCAACCGGCTATCGGCCAGCCGACACGATGGCTCGACCATGAGCACGAATGCGGCGTGGCGACTGATTACCGGCTGTGGTCTGCTGCTCATCGGCGCCCTCGGCTCGACCAATGTCTGGCCGCATGGTGGTGTCGTGCGCGAGGAGGATCAATGCACCATCAAGATCGGCTATCTCGAGGCGCACTTCAAAATCTACCTGCCGGAAACACGCGGCCAGGAGCCGTTCTGCGAAGACCTCCCGAGCGGCGGCGTGTCGGTGTTCGTGATGGAGTACCTGCACAACGGCCTGAGCGCCTTACCCATAGACTTTCGCATCATCCGCAACGTCACGGGTCTGGGACGGTTCGCCGCCGCGCCGGACATTGCCCGCATCGACGACCTCGAGGCGGCGACCGTCTACCACCAGCCCGCCGACGTCGCACCAGGGGTGTTTCTCGCCGGCTACACGTTCGCGCGCAATGGCGAGTACATCGGGATTGTCACAGTCGCCGACTCGTCGAGCGGCGAAACCTACCAGGCGGTCTTCCCGTTTCGAGTCGGCTTCAACGGATTCGGTTTCTGGCCATGGCTGATCCTGTTCATCCTGTTCCTGGCGGCCTTGGTCTGGCGCGTCGGACGATCGCTGGCCGGCTGATGCCCGCCGGCCGCAACGTTCTGCTGTTCCTCTCCGTGGTCGCCGCCTGCATCGGCGTCGCGTCCGCTGCGGCTGCCGACGGCTGGGTCTCCAGCCGCGGCCTGTACCGCATCGCCGTCAACCCCTCCCTGGATCCCATCCCGATCAACCGCATCCACCGCTGGATGCTGGAAGTCGAAACCGCGGCTGGTGCGCCGGTCCAGGGTGCCAAAATCTCCGTGACCGGCGGCATGCCGGAACACGATCACGGACTGCCCACCGCGCCGCGCGTGACGCGCGAACCCAGCGAAGGCCGGTACCAGCTGGAAGGCGTCCGCTTCCACATGAACGGGTACTGGGAAATGACGATAACCATCTCCGGCCCCGCGGGCCGCGATACGGTGGTGATCCCGGTTCAGGTCAGATGATTCGTGGCGAGGCTTTCCGGATCACGATCCTGCTGGCAGCCATCGGCGCGCTGGCGGCGCTGGTGTTCGGAGAAATCGAATCGGCCGGCCGGCATTCGGCATGGACCGCCTCGGAACTGGCACTGTTACGTTCGCTGTCGATCGACAGCCTGCCCCCCGTGCCGCCCGAGCCTTCGAATGCGCTGGCCGACGATCGGCGGGCTGCGAAGCTGGGCCAGCAGTTGTTCTTCGACCCGCGGCTGAGCGGCAACGGACAGGTCGCCTGTGCCACCTGTCATCAGCCCGGACGGCGTTTTACCGACGGTCTGCCCAAAGCCAGGGCCATTGGTACCGCCAGACGCAATACCCCCAGCATCGTCGGCCAGGCCTACAGCCCCTGGCTGTACTGGGACGGGCGCAAGGACAGCCTCTGGTCCCAGGCGTTGGCGCCGCTGGAGGACCCGGCGGAGCACGGCGGTAACCGCATGGCGTACGTGCGATTCATCGCCACGGACCCGGAGTATCGGGCCAGCTACGAGCAGGTGTTCGGCCGATTGCCGGACCTGCACGACGAACGCCGCTTTCCGCCGGCGGCGGGCCCGCTGCCGGACCCGGCGCTGCGGGCGTCCTGGCTGGCTATGAATCCTCGCGATCGACGGACCGTCAACGAGGTTTTCGCCAACATCGGCAAGGCCATCGGCGCTTACGAGCGACGTCTGCTTCCCGGCCCGTCCCGTTTCGATGCCTACGTGCAGGCGGTTGTCGATGGGGACCAGGCACGCCAGCGTGAAGCCTTGGCTCCCGCCGAAGTGGCCGGCCTGCGCCTGTTCATCGGCCGGGCCCAGTGCATCCAATGCCATAATGGGCCGCTGCTCACCAACAACGAATTCCACAATACGGGCATAATTTCATATCCAGGCGACTTGCCGGATAGAGGCCGCTATGACGGTTTGCGTCAGGTGGATGAAGATCCTTTCAATTGCCTCGGCCCCTACAGCGACGCCACCACCGATGACTGTTCGGAGCTTCGCTTCGCGCGTCGCGGGCCCGAACTGATAGGCGCCGTGCGGACGCCGTCACTGCGCAACCTCCAGGGCACGGCGCCTTACATGCACAAAGGTCAGCTACCGACGCTGGCCGACGTCATCGAGCACTACGTCACCGCTCCCGAGGCCATGATCGGCCACAACGAAGCAAAGCCCCTCGGATTGAGCCGCACCGAACGCGATCAGCTCGAGGCGTTTCTGCGGACACTGAGTGCACCCGTTGCAATGCCGGCCGTGGGCGAATCAGCACCCTGAGCCCGATAGCCCGATGCCCATCCGACCACGATGCTGTTTCACGGTGCACTGCGCAATCCGCGTCAGAGACCTACGGTCGGCTAAACATCGGCAGCAAAACGATGGGCGAGATAAGCTTGCGCCTCGCGGACATCCAACTCCCGCGTACTGTTACCGGCGCGCAACATCAGCCGCGCCACGCGGCCGTCGACATAATAGACCGGTTGGACACTTCTCTCGATGATGATCCGGCACACCGTTTTCCCCGCCAGGTCGTGGAATCGGCAGTGCACCAATGCGCAAGCATTTCCGCCCAAACCGGCCTTTACAGCGTCCATCAAGGCGCGTTCGAAGCCATCTCGGTTGGCATGTTTGAGGGTTTGGAAGTCTGGTTCGATGCCAACGATATCGCCGCTATCCCCAACGCCGATGAGCAATGTGCCGCCTTCATGGTTGAGAAACCCGGCAACAGTCTTCACCACGACCTGCTCGAGCTCACGGTTGGCGCGCTGTTGCCTGTCATCCCAGCGCAGCGACGTTTTGAACTCCAGATGCTCTCCCTCACCCCTGGCGATCAACAGCGGTAGCTCCTCGGCCAATTCGCGCTCCAGGTAGCGTACGATACGTTGCTGACCCAACAACCTGATGTGATAAAGTCCAAATCCGAAACCAATCGCTCCACCGATTGCCGCGAACACCAGACTCATCGGCATCAGCTCAGTCTTGTATGCAGTGGTCAGGCGCTGGACCAGAAAGTCCAGGGGACCACCGCCGGGAAACTCCATCAATTCCCTGAATTCAAACCAATACACCATGGTTGTGAGAGGGTGCAGCACCAGCACACCGATTATTGCGCCGATGAAGCCATGCAACACCAAAACCCATGGCTGTTGGCCGTTTTTAGCGCCATAAAATCGCGCTTGGTTCTTCATGATGTCGTGCCTTCATCGGTTAAGAAGCCCACTCGAACTGCTCGAAGCATCGTGATTCACAGACCATGGCTTCGAATGACAGTTCGGTTCCCGTAAACCATTCATACATATACATGGCAAGACCTGCATCAGCCAGCCGCTCTGCGGTAGTCGGTGTTGCTGTGCTGCCAGAGCAGCGCGGTCGACACGCCACCGGGTATGTCACCAGTGGGATATTCCGCGTTTGCACGACACCAACTGGGTGGCGAGCGCTTGCAACTACGGCTCGTCACTCGCTGCGCCCCCGCGGGCCTACCGTCGATGCGAAGGCCGGTCGCCGGGCCGCCAGGCCGAGCAGCAGGAGAGTCACCGTGATCAGCAGGGGGCCGTCCCGCCAGCGCATGTAAGGCGTGAGCCCGGCACGAGGCACCAGCCGTGACTCCAGCGAGACCGCCTTGAATTGCGGCGCTTGTCCAATCACCCTGCCGCGCGCGTCCATCACCGCGGTCACACCGGTATTGGTCGCCCGCAGCAGGTGATGATCTCGCAACAGATCGCAATGCCGCCGCGGTATCCGGCAACCGGCAACAGTGTGCTCTTCGAGCCGGAGGTGAAATCCGATTCCGGCGCACCCAGCACGTCGAGCAGGTTGCCGAACAATCCGCGCAGGGGTACGTATTCGCCGAAGGGCACGAGATGACGCTTGTGATACGCCGTGTCCTCGCCAACCGCGATGGCGCTGTTGAACATCCGTCCGTCCCGACGCGTCGGGGCGCCCAGGATCAGGGCGGTATCGGTCTCATGCACACGCTTGGCGAGCCTGTCCGCATAGCCGGCCGGAAGGCTGTCGTAAGGCTGCGGGAGTGCCGTTTCGGGCCACACGATCAGGTCCGCCTGCCAGAAGGGTTCGCTCAACGCGGCGTAGCGCGAGAGTGTCTTGCTGCGATTTTCCGGCCGCCACTTTTCGGCCTGGTCGAAGTTGCCCTGCACCAGCGCAACTTCCAACGGCGCGCCGGCTGGCTGGGTCCAGTCGCGCGCCAGCCCGAAGTGAATGGCGGCGCCGAGCGCCACGACGGCAACGGCGGTCGCGCCGCCACGCCGCCAGTCTGCGGCGTCCGCGCACCACACCAACGCAGCGGCCAGCAACGCGGCCGATGCGCTCAGGCCCAGCACGCCGGCCACTGGGGCCAGGCCAACGGCCAGGGGTGAATCGGTTTGGCTATAGCCGATAAGCAGCCAGGGAAACCCGGTGAAAATCCAGGTGCGCACCCATTCCAGCGCAACCCAGGCTGCCGGCATGGCCGCCCATAGCGCCCAGGGGTCCGATTGCGGCCGTAGCGATCTTGCAACGAACAGCGCCAGCCCAGGAAATGCCGCCAGCAAGGCGATCAGGCCGCCGGTTGCGGCAAAACTGGCCAGCGCTCCACCGCTGCCATACCGCAACATGCTGACGTGTACCCACGCTACTCCGAAACCGAACAGGCCCAGGCCGAACAGATATCCCAGCAGAAAGGCCCGGCCCGGCGAGGCGCGCCAGGCGTTGAGAAACAATACCGCGAGTCACGGCGGCGTCAGCCACCACCAGGACCATGGCGCGAAGGCCAGGGTCGATGCTGCGCCAGCCGCTGTCGTAGCGACCAACGCCGTGATCGAGCGCCAGCGGCGGCAAGCGGTGCGCGGGAAGGCCCCGTCCATCGGGGATGATTCTACAGCTTGAGAATTCGCCGGGCGCCAGCGAGCACCACAAAGCCGACGATGGTGCCGATGATCAGGTCTGGATAACGTGAACCGGTCCAGGCCACCAGCACCGCGGCCAGGATCAGGCCGACATTGGCGATCACGTCGTTGGCCGAGAATATCCA
>PABG01000081.1 GCA_002699185.1 Gammaproteobacteria bacterium
AGGGCCCTGGCCAGCTCCCGGGGGGTGAGTTGGGGGTTGGCGGCCCGGGCAGTCTGGGCCGCGGTCATGCCATTGCTGCTCAGCCCCGCCTTGCCGCGGCTGGACAGGGCCTGGCGCCGGGCCAGCGAAGCCGCGCGGGCCGTGCTGGTCTGGGCCTTGCCCGGCTTGCGCCGCACCCGGCTGCGAGCGGAATCGCCGCGGGCCGGCGCTGCACTGGCTGTCGTCTCCGCTGTCACGCGCCGGGACTGACGTTCCCTGTCCTTGCAACCACAGCCGCAGCTGCCTTCGGCCTTCTTCTCCGGTGCTGCGCCGGCCGGCGGCGTCGCGCTGCCGCCCGCGGAATCACCACGGGTGCGGTCGCCGCCCTTCAGCGCAGCCTTGCCCTGAGTCGACAGTGCCCGGCGCCGGGCCCGCGATGCCGCGCGCGCGCCGCCTTCGGCCGCCGCGCCGCTGGTGTTGGCCCGAGGCGCGGTCGAAGCAGACCCGCTGCCGCCGCCGGAGGCCGCCGACTTGGGCAGCGCACCGCCCTGCGGCTTGCCGCCCTGCGCAAGCCCCGCCTTGCCGGCCTGGGACATCGCCCGGCGCCGGGCGCGGGAAGCTTCGCGGGCGCTGTTGCTGGAGCTGTTTGCAGTCTGTGCCATGATGGAACCCCGTTGCGTCGTCGCTATTGCGCGTTCAGCCGCGTTGCCTTGCCGCTCAGCCGCGGCCCTCGAAGACCACGAAGGCCGAGCCCTGACTCTGGGTGTAGTTGTCGTACCCCAGCAGCTTGACGTGATGGTCGGGATAGGCCCGGTGGCAGGCCTCCAGCTCACGCAGGACGGTGTCGAGGTTGGACTCGCCGAACATCGGCAGCTTCCACATGGTCCAGTAGTGGTTGCTGGCCTTGGACGGATGCTCGTGCTCGATGGCCGGCGTCCAGCCCTGGGCGATGATGTAGGCGATCTGATCCTGGATCTCGTCCTGGGTCAGCGGCGGCAGGAAGCCGAAGGTCTCCAGGGTCTGGGCGGTCTGGAAGTCACCCATTTCATACGTGCTTGCCATGATTGATTCCTCGTAGCTTGTGGTCGGTTGCGAGTCGGGTCAGGACGGGGCCTCAGCCCACGTCCAACTTGTCCACGGTCTCGAACTCGAACTTGATTTCCTTCCAGGTCTCCATTGCGATGGCCAGCTCGGGGCTGTTCCTGGCGGCCTCGGTCAGGATGTCGCGGGCTTCCTTCTCGATCTCGCGGCCCTGGTTGCGCGCCTTGACGGAGGCTTCCAGCGCGACGCGGTTGGCGGCCGCACCGGCGGCGTTGCCCCACGGATGGCCCTGGGTGCCGCCACCGAACTGCAGGCAGGAATCGTCACCGAAGATGGTGACCAGCGCCGGCATGTGCCAGACGTGGATACCGCCCGAGGCCACGGCCAGCACCCCGGGCATGGAGCCCCAGTCCTGATCGAAGAACACACCGCGGGAGCGGTCTTCAGGCACGAAGGATTCGCGCAGCTGATCGACGAAGCCCAGGGTGGAGGCACGGTCGCCTTCCAGCTTGCCCACCACGGTACCGGTGTGGAGGTGGTCGCCGCCGGACAGGCGCAGGCACTTGGCCAGGACGCGGAAGTGGATACCGTGCTTGGGATGGCGGTCGATAACGGCGTGCATGGCGCGATGGATGTGCAGCAGCATGCCGTTCTTGCGGCACCAGTTGGCCAGGCCGGTGTTGGCGGTGAAGCCGCCGGTCAGGAAGTCGTGCATGATGATCGGGCAGCCGACCTCCTTGGCGAACTCGGCGCGCTCGTACATCTGCTCCGGATCCGGGGCGGTGACGTTCAGGTAGTGACCCTTGCGTTCGCCGGTCTCCTGCTGCGCCTTCTGGATCGCCTCGCCCACGAACTCGAAGCGATCGCGCCAGCGCATGAAGGGCTGGGAGTTGACGTTCTCGTCGTCCTTGGTCAGATCCAGGCCGCCGCGCAGGCACTCATACACGGCACGGCCATAGTTCTTGGCCGACAGGCCCAGCTTGGGCTTGATGGTCGCACCCAGCAGCGGACGGCCGTACTTGTTGAGCTTGTCGCGCTCGACCTGGATGCCGTTGGGCGGACCGCCGCAGGTCTTGATGTAGGCGATGGGGAAGCGGATATCCTCCAGGCGCAGGTGCTTGAGCGCCTTGAAGCCGAACACGTTGCCCACCAGCGAGGTCAGCACGTTGGTGACCGAACCTTCCTCGAACAGGTCGATCGGGTAGGCAATGAAGGCATAGAAGGACTCGGAGTCACCGGGCACGTCCTCGATGCGATAGGCGCGGCCCTTGTAGTACTCCAGGTCGGTCAGAAGCTCGGACCACACGGTACTCCAGGTACCGGTGGAGGATTCAGCGGCCACGGCGGCGGCCACCTCTTCGCGCGGCACGCCCGGCTGGCCGGTGCACTTGAAACAGGCCAGCAGGTCGGTATCCAGCGGCACATAGTCCGGCGTCCAGTACATGTCGCGGTATTCTTTTACACCCGCGTCATAGGCTTTAACTGACATGATCTTCTCCTGCTTCGATTACGGAATTTGATGGTACGCAAACTGATCCTCGGGACATGGCGAAGCATAGGTGCCTGTCTACTCATCATTCCAATCAATCTTTCATTTTGAATTGATAGATATAAATCTATGCTTCCCGCAGTCGGCACGTAACCACTTATACCGACGGGGAAAATATCGCTGACGCAGCCCGGCAGGGAGGCGGGGGCATATTAAAGGTATCGCGCCCGCCCGCAGGGGCAGGCGCGAGGCGACGGGCTCAGGCCGGAACAGCCCCGGCACCGGGGGCCGCAACCCGCCTCCGGGAAGGTCGACTCCATCACAGACTGCACGCCCCGCCATTCGCGCCGTTGTCGTATCACCCGCGCACAGCCCGAGCCAATCGACTTATATTTATACTGAATGTTATAGATTGCGGGATATCACGCATTGCTTCAGTCAATTGACACGCCTCCCGTTTTGACCTTGGTCAAAGTGAGCCTTGTTGCATCGCCCCCCTAATGACCGGCAGGGAAGACGTCGATGCAATCGCAGCCATCGCTTTCGTACAGGCGCACGGACCCGGGCAGCACACACGCATCATTGCAGGGCAGCAACAGGCCCTGACGCCTTCCTCCCGCGCCTTGTTGTACACACCTCAGGAGGTTGGACGGATGATGAAGCAGAGACAACTATCACACCGCATAACAGGCGTTCCCCTACTGCTCGGCCTGTCACTGTCGCTGGGCATCGCCGAAGCGGGCCGCGGGCCCGGACCCGGCGGCGGCGACGGCGACAGGGGCGATCCGACGGCGGGCGAAGCCCTGTTCCGCCACACCTGCAGCGGCTGCCACACCTTCGGTCATGGCGATCATTTCGGCCCTGATCTCGCCGAGCGCAACCGGAATGACGGTTGGGCCAGCCGGTTCCTCTCCGATCCGGAGTGGGCCACCGCCTACACCGGCTATGGCCGTCGACTGCTGCAGGAGTGGGGTTACGTGATGCCGGACTTCGAACTGACGCAATCCCAGATAGACGACCTGCTGGCATTCTTCACCGCCCGGGATGCACTCGGCCCGCTGGAACACACCGAACCGGTGGCACTGAGCGACAGCGAGTTCAGTCACGCCATGAACACCTACTTCGATCGCTGCGCCGGCTGCCACGGCCTGTATCGCACCGGCGCCACCGGACCGGATATCGGTGTGGCACGCTCCGAGTGGATCGGCACGGACGGGCTCGGCGCACTGATGCGCTACGGCACCGCAGGCGGCATGCCCGATTTCGGTGACAGCGGCCTGCTCACCGAAGAGGACATCACCCTGCTCGCCGCCTACCTGCAGCAACCCCCGCCCGAGCCGCCGGCCCTGCCGATGGAAGACATCCAGGCAAGCTGGGATATCGTCGTGCCGGTCGCCGACCGGCCCACCGAACCGGAGCATGAGCGCAATTGGGAAAACTTCTTCGGCGTGGTGTTGCGGGACGCGGGACAGATTGCGATCTTCGACGGCGACAGCCACGAGGAGGTGGCGCGCCTGGATGTCGGCTTCGCCGTGCACATCCTGCGTTCCTCCTCATCCGGACGCTACTACTATGCCATCGGCCGCGACGGCCTGGTCTCGCTGATCGACCTGTGGAGCAGCGAACCCACCGTGGTCGCCACGGTGAAGGGGTGTCACGACGCCCGCAGCGTGGACGGCAGCAAGTTCACGGGCTACGAGGACCAGTACCTGATCGAGGGCTGTTACTGGCCGCCGCAGTACGTCACCTTCGACGGCCTGACCCTGGAACCGCTGGCGCGTGTGGACCTGCCGATGACCAGCATCGACGGCGATACCCTGCCGGAGAACCGGGTGGCCTCCATCGTCGCCTCGCCCTTCGAGCCCACCTGGGTGATCTCGCTGAAGGAGAGCGGCTATGTCGGCATCGTGGACTACTCGCAGCCGGACTTCCCGCTGGTGGCCTCGATCGCCACCGAGCGCTTCCTGCATGACGGGGGCTGGGATCACAGCGGGCGCTATTTCATGGTGGCCGCCAATGCCAGTGACAGGATGGTGATCGTGGACGTCAGTGAGCGCGCCCTGGCCGCCAGCTTCACCACCGGTGCCACGCCGCATCCGGGCCGCGGCGCCAACTGGGAAGACCCGGTGTACGGCTGGGTCAATGCCACGCCGCACATCGGCGAGAACACGCTGGCGATCTACGGCGCCGATCCGGAGGCGCACCCGGAATACGCCTGGCAGGTGGTGCGTGAGATCGAACTGCCCTCGGCCGGCTCGCTGTTCGTCAAGACCCATCCGAACACGCCCTGGGTGCTGATCGACATGACCCTGAGTTCGGACGGCAGTTCGCACCGCCGGATCTGCGCCTACTCCAAGGCCGATGCGGTGATCGACCGCTGCTTCGAGGTTGCGACCCAGGGCCGGGCGGTGCACTTCGAGTTCAACCAGAACGGTTCCGAGGTGTGGGTCTCCGACTGGGCGCCGGACGGGGCGACGGTCATCCTGGACAGCCAGACGCTGGCCGAGATCGACCGCATCGAGGGTCTGACCACGCCGACCGGCAAGTTCAACGTCCACAACACGGCGCACGAAATCTACTGACTCCGACCGGTCGGGACCTTCCTCCCGCGCCATAAAAAACGGCCCGCGATGGACGCGGGCCTGTTAAATGTAGGATGGGTGAAGGCGCCCTGCGCCGGAACCCATCGACGCGGCTGCGACATGATGGGTTGCGCCAGGCTCCAGCCATCCTACCGCTCATCCATACCGGGCGATCGGCACTGATGAGTGCGCCGGGTCAGGCCCGGGCTGCGGGCCGGCGTTTGTGGCGCACAGCAGGACGCGGAGAGTTATCACCCGCGCGGCGGGAACCGCTGTTGCCCTTGCCCTTGAACTTGCGCTTGCCGGCCGGACGGCGATCATCGCCGCGCGGCGCCGGCTTCTGCGGTTCCAGGCCGGGCACCACGATGCGCGGCAGGCGCTCGCCCAGCAGGCGTTCGATGCCGGCCAGGTTGCGCCGGTCGTCGGGGCCGATCAGCGAAATGGCCGTGCCGGTGGCGCCACCGCGGCCGGTGCGGCCGATGCGGTGGATATAGTCCTCGGCCACCATGGGCAGGTCGAAGTTGATCACGTGGCTGATGCCCCGGATGTCCAGGCCGCGGGCGGCCACGTCGGTGGCCACCAGCACCCGCACCTTGCCGCGGCGCATCTGATCCACGGTGCGCTTGCGCTTGCCCTGATTCATGTCGCCATGCAGGGCCGCGCTCTGATGCCCCTGATCCTGGAGTTTGGTGGCCAGCTTGTCCGCGCCGCGCTTGGTGGCGGTGAAGATCACCGCCTGCGACAGCGACTGGTCACTGAGCAGGTGCGTGAGCAGTTTGTGCTTGTGGCCGATGTCATCGGCCTGGTGCGCCTGCTGCTCGATCGAGGCGTGACGCTCGGTGTTGGCGGCCAGGGCGATGCGCGCCGGATCCTTGAGCAGCCGCCGGGCGATATCCAGGATGCGGCCTTCCAGGGTGGCGGAGAACAGCAGGGTCTGGCGGCTGGCCGGGGTGGCCGCGGCGATCTGGTTGACCGCGTCGACAAAGCCCATGTCCAGCATGCGGTCGGCCTCGTCCAGGATCAGCACCTCCAGCCGGGAGAAATCCACCCGGCCGCGTTCCATGTGGTCCATCAGCCGGCCCGGGGTGGCGACCAGCAGGTCCAGCGGCTTGCCCAGCAGGCGCATCTGCGGCGGATAGGGCACGCCGCCGACCACGCTGCCGGAGACGATGCGGCTGAAACGGCCGAGCTCGCGGATATTGGCCTCCACCTGGCCGGCCAGTTCGCGGGTCGGGGTCAGCACCAGCACGCGCGGGCCGTGGCCACGGCTCCGGGCCGGCGTGGCCAGGCGCTGCAGCACCGGCAGCACGAAGGCGGCCGTCTTGCCGGTGCCGGTCTGGGCCGAGGCCATCAGGTCGCGGCCGGACAGGGCCACGGGGATGGCCTCGCGCTGGATCTCGGAAGGTTCGGTGAAACCGCAGGCCTCGATGGCACGCAGCAGTTCGGAATTCAGGTTCAGGGAGTCAAACGACACAATACGACACCTCATCCGCCCGTCACTGGCAGATTCACGATTTTCATAACAGAACCGCGCGGATGCGCAGGATTACATGACGGATAATCGACTGGTTCCGGTCGCGCCGCGGCCCTCGGGGCCCGGACGCGGAGGATTCGTTGCAAACCCGGAAACCAGTGACAAGCACGGAGGAAGGTTGGAAACGAACTCGACCTTGCAGATCTTCCTGCAGGGTGTGCGCACTATAACAGGTGACGGACGGAATAGCGAATCCGACCTGAAGATCCGGTAGGATGGGTGAAGCGCAGCGCAACCCATCGTGGCCTGCAATGATGGGTTGCGGCGCACGCGCCTCCACCCATCCTACCTACTACATCCGTTCCCTGGGCGAACCGGGCCAGCCGGCGCCGGCCTACGTCCCCCCGGACCAGGAGCCGACCACCGCCTACGCACGCTTCCCGTCCCCGCCGCCGGGTGAGTGAGAAAGGCGCTCCGCGCAGCCTTGATACTCCACCCGCACCCCGTCGCTGATCCGGTCGTCGGGATGGCTGATCACCTGCTCGCCGTATGCTTGCGTTCGCTCAATCACCATTTCATCTGCAGGGTGGCATTGAAGGCATGGTGGTCATCCGAGCCGGCGATCTCACCGAGATAGCCGACCCGCAGCCGGGTGTTGCGGGCCAGTTGCGCGACAAGCCCGGCGCCGAGGCGGGCGCGGTCCCGGTCCAGTTCCGGCCCCCGGATGCGGAAATCGGACGCCGTGGTGGCGGCGAAGCCGACATCGATCCTGGCGTCGTCGTCCAGGTATTCGTGGACCCAGGCGGCCTCGATGGCGGGGCTCACCTGCAGGCCGCGGATTGCCCGGGGCGCAAACATCAGGCGGGCGCCGAGCACCGAGCGCAGGGAGTCCTGACGTTCGGAGTCGACCCTGAGGTTGGCGCCGCCGGCCCCGGATTCGGTGAAGCCGTCGCGCCGCAGGTGCGTGTATTCCAGCCCGATGAAGGGAGTGGCGGTAAACCCCTCCAGGGCGTATGCGCGTCCACCTTCGGCGCTGGCGGTGGCTGTCCAACCCTCGTAATCGGCCTCGGCGGTACGGTCGAACCCGCCGAAGGCAACCCGCCGGTTGGCCGCGGTGTCGTGATAGGCCAGGCCCGCCGTGCCCCTGAGATAGACATTCCGGTCCTGCCAGCCTCCATAGCCGGCCAGCAGGTAGCTGTCCACGTCGAGGTTGCCCGCCGCGGTATCGGCATCGGTGCGGGTATAGCCAACGGCGGCACCGGCAACGAGCTGGTTGACCAGGCGGGTATCCGCGCCGATGACCAACCCGGCGCTGTGATAATCGGCACCCTCGACGCTGTCGGTATCATCGATATCGCCGAAACCGCCATGGCCGCGGACCCACCAGCCGCGCGCCGGTCTGCCCTCGGCATACAGGCCTGCCCGGCCGGCATCACTGCCCGCCGCCCCCTCATACGCCGCCAGCATGAGGTTGTCCTGACCGGCCAGGGCCGCAGCGTCCCCGCCCAGACGCGCGGACAGCAGGCGCTGGAACTCACGACTGACCTGAAACGCAAGGGTCTGCATATGCGTATGCTGCTCCCCGGTCAGACTGCCGATGGCGGCGGGCAACTCCTGCGCCGACAGCATGTTCAGGGCGCCGATCAGGTCCGCCGCCTGGCCGGAGGTGGAGAACTGATCGAGACCGGCCGCCACCTGTCGCTGATTGGGCGTGAGGTCTGCCCCCACGGTCTCGACGAAGCTCTGCTGTGCGAGTTCGACCAGGATGTCGAAGGTGGTCGGATCGATGACCGTGGTGGCCAGAAGGGTTTCACCCAGATTGCTGGTAATGGCGGCGAAGCCGGTTTCGGCATCACCGGCACGAACGATGCTGCCGGCGTTGATGAGATTGAAGCTGTCGCCTTCCGTCGGTGCGAAACCGAAGTCAAGCTGCAGAGTACCGTCAAGGGTGGCGGTACCGCTGACGTTGACCTGGTCATGACCGGTACCGGGTGCGGGGCCGTCGATCTCCATCACCGTGACCGAACCCGGGGTCAGGCTGAGATCCCCTGCAATGGTCAGGATGCCGGGCGAGTTGCCGGGCGCCAGGGTGCCGCCGCTGTTGACGGTGAC
>PABG01000082.1 GCA_002699185.1 Gammaproteobacteria bacterium
AGGAAACTCTGATTAATTCGATGATTCTCGTCATTGCGAGCGTAGCGAAGCAATCTCACACTGCAGAATCAATCAGTTGGAGATTGCCGCGGCGCTACGCGCCTCGCAATGACGAATAAATCAGAGGTTCCATAATTAAAGTCGAATTAACAAGGGGCGGTACCATTCGGGTCAGCACCCGCCCCGCCCCTCAATGATGCCCCGGGCCTGGCGTAACAAGTGCCATCCGGGTCACAGATCGGTCTTTTCCGCGTGCCATGGCTTCGGTGTTGCAGTCGCGCGGCGCTGCTGTGGTTCATCCTGTCTACAGTTTGAAACGGGAGACGATCCCCCGCAGGTTCTCGGCCAGTGAGGCCAGTTCCTGGCTGGCAATGGCGGTCTGCTGACCGGCGGTCGCCGACTGGTTGGCTGTATCATGAATATTGGTGATATTGCGGTTGATTTCCTCCGCGACGGCTGATTGTTCTTCCGCCGCCGTGGCGATCTGGGTGTTCATGTCGTTGATGGTGGATACGGACTGGGTGATCCGGTCAAGCGAACTGCCGGCCTCGTTGGCCTTTTCCACCGAACGCTGGGCGTGCTCGTGACTCGTGTCCATCGAGGTCACGGCCTCCTTGGCGCCCTCCTGCAGGCGGGCGATCATGTCCTCGATCTGGCCGGCTGAATCCTGGGTCTTGGCGGCCAGCGAGCGCACTTCCTCCGCGACCACCGCGAATCCGCGGCCATGCTCGCCGGCGCGTGCGGCCTCGATCGCGGCGTTCAGCGCAAGCAGGTTGGTCTGCTCGGAGATGCTCTTGATCACGTCGAGCACCATGCTGATGCTTTCCGACTGCTCGTCCAGGTTGCGGATCACGGCGGAGGATTGCCGCACCGTGTCGGCCATCGCTTCGATGACCTGGATGACTTCCCTCACCACCTGGTTGCCGGTGACGGCCTCGGAATCCGCGTTGTTGGCCGCATCGACCACATGGCTGGTATTGCCGGCAACTTCGGAAACCGTCGCGGACATCTCGTTCATGGCGGTTGCGACCTGCTCGATCTCCGTCTTGGCGGTTTCCGTGTTCTGCGACAGTTCATGGGTCACGCAGGAGAGTTCCTCGGCGGATGCGGCCAATTGGTTCGAGGAGTTGCTGACCTCTGTAATGATGCCGTGCACCTGCCCGGCGAAGCGGTTGAACGCTGCGCAGATGGCGCCGAGTTCGTGATTGTCGACCACTTCCAGCCGTCTGGTCAGATCGCCTTCGCCCTGAGCGATGTCGTCCATGGCGCCAATGACCTTTTTCAGCGGCCTGAGGGTGGAGATGATGATGAACGTGCTCGCGGCGATACCGATGATCAGTCCGAACAGGGTCAGGCCGCTCAGGGTCCCGACAGCGTTCAGTTCCTGTTCCTCGGCGCGTTTTGCCGCCATCGCGGTGAAGCCCTGAATTTCGTGCAGCAGTGCTTCGATGTTGTCATCCAGGGCATCCTCCTCCCGTGCGATAGCGTCGGCCAGCGTGGTGAGTTGTTCCGTATCGCCCCGGGCCAGCATGTCGAATGCACGTTGGGCATGTTCACTGTACTCGGCATGCTGCGAGGCGATCTCCCCCACCTGTTGTCCCACGCGGGTGAATTCCTCGGCTGTCATTTCCTGAGAGGTGTTGGCAAGGACGCTGCGCGTGATTGCCTCTGCCCGGGCAATCTGCTCACCGATGCGTTGATCGTATCGGTCGAATGCGTCGATTTCCTGCTGGAACCTGGGGTTTCCGCCGGCGCCGTCTGAGGCGGCCTGCCGCAGGGCGCGCTCGAAGTGTATGCCCTGGTGCAGCTGCATCAATGCGATTTCCGAAATCGCTTGCGTGAGGGGGATGTCCTGTTCCGCAATGGCGGTCAGTTCCTGGCCGATCCTGTTCATGGAATGCAGGGCGTAGCCGGCCGTAATAACGATGAGCAGGGCAAGAATCGCGCTGTTCAGAATGATCTTCGCTTTTAATGAGAACATCGGTAATCGTTCCTGTTGTCACTTGAGGGGTATCAGGTAGTTCCCGTATACCCAAGTATTAACGTCAGGAATCGAGGCGGGTTGATAGGCTTTGACGGCTCAATTGTTAAAACTCTGAAAAGAACGATCGAACAGGCTGTCGATCTTCAAGAAGGGAGTGGATTCAAGGGGGCAGTCCCGAATGGCACTTAATTAAGCCAAAAGATGCCCGTCATTGCGAGGAACAAAGTGACGTGGAAATCTCTATCCGATTGATTCTGTGGTACGAGATTGCCACGCTTCGCTCGCAATGACGGCTAACTAAGTGCCATTCGGGTCAGTCCCCTTTTCCAGACCGGGAACTGACAAGCCATCAGCGTGACTTCAGTCGCTGCCCGTTTCCGTCAGTGAGGCTTTCAATGCTGAGAGGTTGTCCGCGAGTGCGGCAGTCCAGCCGCTGCCGAACTCGCGGTCGAGTTGTTGGTCCAGTTCGGCCAGCGTGGCCCGCGCATTCGACATCAGCTGCTCCCCCGCCGCGGTGAAGCGGATGAGCTTGCGGTTGCGCAGGTGCGGATCCGGCACCTGTTCCAGCCAGCCCTTGTGTTCCATCTCCGTTACCGTCTTGGCCACCATCTGCCGCGATACGCCCAGGCGGCGCGCGATTTCGGAGGCATGATTCGGTCCGCAATCGAGCTGGCCCAGAAAGCCCAGCGCGCCTGACGTGACCCCCGAGTATCCGAGCGCGGTCAGCCTGTGGGCGACGTGCTCCACCAGGAGTTTCTGCGCGTCCGCCAGCTGAAACAGCAGTTGCAGGCTGCGGCTCTCGGCCATGGGCAGGTCGGTTTTCCGGCCATTTGACAACTTGGTTGACAACAAATGCTCCCTGATCTATCTTGTCACCCAGGTTGACAATGAGAATATAGCATGCCGTCACTGAGAGCAATTCTGCGTATCAATGCCACCAGCTGCCTCCTGTTCGGGGCCCTGTTCGTCGCCATGCCGAATACGGTCGCCGGGTTTCTGGGGGCGCCGCCGGCGCCGGGGAGTGTGATCCTGGTGCTTGGCGTCCTGCTGGTGTTCAACGGGATTCATCTGCTCTATGTCAGTCGCGCCCCGCGTCCGTCCCGGGCCTGGGTGGGCTACTTCAGCGGGGGTGATTTCGTCTGGGTGCTGGGTACCCTGCTGCTGGTCGGGAGCGGGCTCTGGATCAATGCCCCGGCCGGAATCCTCGCGGCGCTGGTGGTGGCTGTGGCGGTCGGGGCGATGGGGTGGATGCAGTTGAAGGCGAGCAGTGCGCTGGAGCTGTAATGGCGACGGACCTTGTTCCGCGGCATTTGCTGTACTTATTCTGGAAGCGTGAGGCAGTGTATCACCTGGCTGTATTCTTCCGTTTGAAGATGCTGGTGAGGTTGTCCACCGCCTCGCCGATCTTGGCGCCCACCGCCGTGCCGATGCCGGGCCCCAGGATAAGCGTGCCGGCGCCCGCGCCGGCCATGCTGGATCTGGTCGGACGGAAGGTCGGGGCCTCGGTTGTGCCGGCCACCACCAGCGGAACGCTCAGCACCTTGCCGGTCTTTTTCAGCCCCACACTGATTTCTCCGCTCAGCTCCCGGGCGGGATTGATCGCAATATCGCCCGATGCGGCCAGGGCCGAGGAGGTGATCTTCAGTTCATTGAATCGGTAATGCTGCCGGTTGGCAGTCAGCCGGCCGCTGAGTTGATCGAATGGTGTTTTCTGTTCCTCAGCCGGCGGGGTCTCGTTGAGCTTGATGAGTTGGGCCGCCCGTTCCAGATCCGTCACATACACCACGCCCCGGCTGATAAGGAAACTGCAGCCCAGTTTCATGTCTTCAAGCAGTGCTGCGGTCGTTTCAGCCTGCAGCGATCCCTGGCATTGGCTGGTCAGCCCCCCGCTGATGATGCGATGCTCGAACACCTGAAGCAGGGGTTCCAGTTCAACATCTTCCGTCTGGCTTTCGAAGCGGGCTTGCCAGCCGTCGCTCCAGTCGAGTCCGCCGCTGACGGATATTTCACCCTGATAGGCCTGTATGTACCCACTGCTGATTTGCATGCGGCTGTCGGCGAGTGAACCTTTGAACGCTGAATGATTCAGGTGTAACGCTGGCCCGACAGGCAGGGTCAGGTTCGTGGCTGTGGCGGTGAATCGATCCTGGTCTGATTCGGTTCTGCTCTCAAACGTGAGTGTCGCCTGCTGCCCCTGGTTCAGGTAATCCAGCCTGCAATCAACGCTGCGATGTTCATGCATGCTATCAGCTGCGGGGCCGTGCAACGTGATGGCGCAATCACCGGCAATGCTCCCGGGCAGCGTGGGCTTCCCCAGGGCGGTCAGTACAGGTGTCAATGCCAGGCCGTCTGTCCGGGCCTGCAGGGCCAGTTGCCAGCCGTCTGACCACTTCAGATCACCGTTGGCCTGTGCCCGGCTGTCATAACCCTCGAGGGATATCTGCTCAAAGGTGATCTGTTGTTTTCCATACCGCCCTGCCAGGGTGAACCGATCCAGGGTAACGGGGAGGTCAAGGGGGAACATGCCCCTGTCACTGTGCAGGGTGAATCGCCACTGGTCTTCCACGGGGGAGGCATGCAGCTGTACCACGTGGCGGGTGTCCTGCAGAATGATTCGCGCGGGTTTCGGGCCGCTGTCCCAGTCGGCATCCAGACGGAAGGGGCCATAGGTCTGTTGGTCCGTACGCCAGTAGAGATTGTGGATGCTGGCGCTGTGGAGTCTGAAGGGCATTGCAGCGGCGCTGTCCTCCGGCTTGATGCCGGCGAACATATGTCTGAAGGCATTCACCGCCTGCTGGTTAAGCTGTACATCCTTCAGGGACAGATGCTGTATCTCCAGGTCGCCCTGCAGCAAGTGCCGGAACGAAAAACTGGCTCGCAGTTCGCCGATGGAAAACGGTTGGTGAGGGTGGTCGCCGAGTCTTGCGCTGACGCCATCGAGTTGCACGGAAGGCACTGGCATGAGGCGGATGGATATCTGCTCGATATCGACCGGTCTGTCCAGCGCGTTCGACAGCTGATCACTCAGCGTTGTTCGGATCTCTTCCTGGTTGATGACGTAAGGGGCGAGTGCCAGCGCCGCCAGCACCACTGTCAGCAGTATTCCAGTTGACCGTAACCAGGTGCGCATCGTCGAAGGGCTTTGGCTGTACCTTCCGAGGTTAGCGGCAACCCCAGAGATAATAAAAGGGACCGGTAACAACTGAGAATCATTCGCGCCTTCATTTGTCACCGCCCTTTTTCCTGGAAAGGGGAGAGAGCTCAGTCTGTCCCCGGTTATCGAATTATTTGCTTGACTAGAACGAATGTTCATTCTAGTCTCAGTGCATGGATACTACCGCTGAAACCCAACGTGCCCGCACCACCCCGGCGACCGAGCAGGTGCTGGGGGCGGCGCTGAATCTCTTCACCGAGCAGGGGTACTTCAATACCTCGATTCCGGATATCGTCAAGGCCTCCTCGGTCAGCACCGGCTCCATCTATCACCACTTCCGTGACAAGGAAGGCATCGCCCGCAGTCTGTACGAGACCCTGGTCGAGCGCATGGAGTCGCGATTCAGCGAAATCGAAGCCGCCCACGCCACGGCGCACGATCGCTGCCGGGCGGTGATCGCGCTGCTGTTCGAGCTCACCGAGCAGGAGCCGGCGGTGATGCGGTTCATGCTGTTCTCGCGCCATCGGGAGTTCATTCCGGACCAGAAGCCGGTCTGCTCCTCGCGCCCCTTCGTGCAGATGCGCGAGATGGTGGCCGCCGGGATGAAGGGCGGCGAAATCCGGGAGATGACCCCGGTCGTGGCCGCCTCAGCCGTGTTCGGCGGGGCGCTGCGCCTGATTCAATTACGTCTGGACGGGATTCTGGACGCGCCATTGCCGGAGTATCTCGACGAGATCTGGCAGTGTGCCTGGCGGTCGGTGGCGGTCTGAGCCCTTGGTTCAGGCGGCACCGGCCTTTTTCTGGCCCATGAATTAGAACGAACGTTCGTTCTAAGGAGGCAGCAATGAAATCACTCGCAATCGTGGTCCGCGAGGACGGGTACGACAAACTGCTCACGCCCCTGGCGTTTGCCTATCTGCAGGGGGCGGAGGGCACCCAGGTCGACCTGCTGTTCGTGAACTGGGCGGTCAGGGCGCTCACCGAGGAGGGCGCGAAAGCCCAGGTGATCCAGGGGGAGCATGCCGATCAGGACGGCTGGGTGCGCCAGCAGGTCGAGAAGGCGGGCTTGCCGCCGGATATCTATGACGTGATCCAGGCCCTCAAGGCCACCGATAACGTGAACTTCTATGCCTGCAGCCTGGCGGCCAGCATCTTCGGCGTGAACGAGGACAACCTGATCCCGGAAGCCAGCGGGATCGTCGGTGCATCCTGGTTTCTGAATGAAAAAGCCGCCAAGGCCGACCATTGCCAGTATTTCTGAGGAGCAGGCACATGAGTGATATCAAGGCTGACAGCAAACTGGATACCTGCGGCAAGTGTTGTCCCATGCCGATCGTGGAAACCAACATGGCGATGAAGAAGATCAACAGCGGCGAAGTGCTGGAGATCATTGCCACCGATCCCGGCACGCTCACGGATATCCCGGCCTGGTGTGATCGGACGGGGCACACGCTGCTGGAATCGGGCGAAAGTGACGGGGTGATGCAGTTCTATGTCAAAAAGGGTTGATGTTGACGAGCTGTGCGGGGGGTGCGTGTATTACCCGCCCAACCTCCCCGCAGCAGCTTATAGCGAAGCTGACTATCATGAGCTCCAGCAGAAGCGCTGTTCATACGATTACCGGCCGGGCGACCAGAACTGCCGGCAAACACGTAAGACCAGTTGCTCGATTGTGGATCTGCAGGGCATGCAAAACCGATGAACATCCCGGAGTGGATAATGAGAAGATTGTTTCAATACACATTACTGATGCTGTCGCTGGTCCTGGCAACGAGCCAGGGCCATGCGAGCAGCCGGATAAACGACAGCGCGGCACTGGCTGATCTGAAAGTCGGTCAGGCGGTGTTTCTGATCGATATCGCCGATGCGAAGAAAATGAATTTCTATCTGGAAGTCATCCAGGGCACCTACAAAGGCATGCAGGCTCAGGGCGTGACCCCGGATTTTGTCATGGTGTATATCGGCCCGAGCGTGCAGTATCTCAGCACCGCACCGAATGCGGATGTTGAAGACCGGCACGGCGCCGTGCTGATGGAGATAGAAAGCAATGTGGAAAAGCTGGCGGCGCTGGGCATTGAACAGGAAATCTGTGCCGTGGCAACCGATGCGTTCGGCATCGATAACGAAACGCTGCTGCCAGAGCTGAACCTCGTGGGTGACGGTTTCATTTCACTGATCGGTTATCAGGCGCAGGGTTATCACCTGGTGCCCGTCTACTGAAGCCGATACGACATACCCCCCCCTGTTTTTCAGGGTCTGAACTACAATAGCGGTGTACAGGCCGACCAGGCCGCAGGAAGGTCAATGCCAATCAGTATGGGGAGGGTGTTGGATGGGTATGCTTAAGGAATTCAAGGAGTTCGCGGTCAAGGGCAATGTGGTGGACATGGCGGTCGGGATCATCATCGGGGTGGCCTTCGGCAAGATCGTCTCCTCCTTCGTGGCCGACCTGGTGATGCCGTCGCTGGGCATGCTGATCGGCGGGGTGGATTTCAGCAACCTGGCCATAACCCTGCGGGCGGCGGCGGAGGGTAGGGAGGCCGTTACTCTGAACTACGGCGCCTTCATCCAGACGGTATTCGATTTCATCATCGTGGCCTTCGCCATTTTCATCGCGGTGAAGGCGATCAACAGGATGAAACGTCAGGAGGAGGCGGCACCGGCGGCGCCGCCGGTGCCCACCAACGAGGAGAAGCTGCTGACCGAGATCCGCGACCTCTTGAAAAGGTAGGTTGAACCAGCGGCGTTGCCGTATACGCCGGTTGTCCACGAACGCGGCGTTCTGCAGCGCGAAACGGTTCAGCATGAAAATGGGGGCGGCTCAGGCTGCCCCCGCGTGTTGCGGCATCGATTCAGGCGGCTGTGCCGGACCAGAACACAGGCCCCTTGCCCAGAAACTCGTCATAGCGCATGTAGTGCGATCCGTCGCAGGAGAATGTCAAACTCAGCATGCCGTTGAATAAGTTGATGGACGCCGTGCGCAGGTAGATGTTGGTGTCGACCAGGCGCAGTGAGCGCATCCCTTCAAGGATCTTCGGGATCTGGGTCCGGGGGATGGCGGCATCGTCCGGATATTGTCGAATCGGGTACAGCAGACAGATGTCGGGATCGGTGAGTGCCTCACTGTCGAGGATGCGATAGCGCAGTGGGTCGTCGAGGGTCCAGATGACGGCCTGACTGCTGGAGAAGTGGATCTGGCACTGGAAGATGCCGCGCTCGGTGAGCAGTTCCTCCAGGATGGAAAGCGCCTGAGGCATGTTGCGGTCCATCGGGCTCTCGGTTCGCGTCGACTGGAACAGGCCGCCGCGGATGGCCGGGTCGCCCTTGACCTGGCGCCAGATGTTGGGTTCCTGGTACAGGGCCGAGGTCACGGGAAGACCGCGCAGGTCGAAATCGGCACCGAGATAGCCGAGCGTGCCGGATTCGGAGACGATGACCTGAAGCGCTGTCAGCGAGGGCCGGTGCGCGGCCAGGCTGATGTAGGCATCCGACAGCAGAAAGCCCCACGCCGGCATCTCCTCCTTCATATAGGGGCGCTGCGAACGGTTGCGTCCGAAGTGGCCGTCGACGATGCCGTTTGCGCCGATGTTGTCGCTGATCTGCACGCCGTTTGTGCTGAGAGTATAGAGGTAGGTGCAATAGGGAATGCTGGAGTACCCTTCGAGCAGAAGACGGTTCAGGGCCTCGCGGTCGGCCCAGGCAGGGGCACACTTCGTGGCCAGCAGCGCCAGTGGTCCCTGGAGCATTCTTGCCAGTTCCTCGCGCTGCCTGTAGATGCTGTCCTGCCAGGACGAACTGGTGGTTTCCAGGGGTGTTGCCATTGGGTGTGCTCCATGATCAGTAGGGTAGAGGACGGCCCTGTCCCCGCCGTGTCCGTTTTCCTGCGGCAGGATGTCCGCCCCGGCTTGTCTCCGCTGTATCAGAGACAGGGAAGGGCCGGTTACTACAGTCAATATACTCTCGGATGGCGGCAGGCGTATGAATATATTTGAAGCCTGAAAAGAACCTCGAAGGTTCCTTAAGAGGTCAGTACCGAATGGCGCTTGCTTTAGCAGTCATTGCGAGCGTAGCGTGGCAATCTCATACTGCAGAATCAGTCGGTTGGAGGTTGTCGCGTCACTTCGTTCCTCGCAATGACGAGCGTTATTTGGCTTAAACAAGTGTCATTCGGCTCAGTATCCTTTTGCGGCATACAGCCCGAATGCCTCTGCGCCGATGCCAGTAGAAAAACCACCCGGGTTGTACCAGCTACTGTAAGGCGCGCCCTGCGGGGCGTCAGTGGCTGTCGCTCTCCTGATCTTCTATTATTGCCGCAATGCTCCGATGCTCCCGGTCGGCTGATGCCGGCCGGACTCTGCTACATCTGTTCATCCGGGACAGCCATCGATGACACCGCGCGGCCGCAAACTCTCCCTGACGCTGACAGTTCTGTTGCTGGTGTTTCTGCTGGTGCTGGTCATGCTGCCCTACGGCATCAAGTGGGTCCTGCAGGATCAGCTGCGCGAGCGGGGCGCGGCGAGCGCGAGCATCAGCGACGTCAATTTCAATCCCTTCAAGGGTACCCTGGTCATCCAGGATCTCGATGTCCGTGCGCCGGACGGGGGGCGGTTGCGTGCCCGGTACGCCTTCGTCGATATCGACTGGCTGGGCCTGTTCGAGCGGCACATCAACCTCCGCAATATTCAGCTCAACAGTGCCGATGTCACCCTGCGGCTGGCGGAGGACGGCAAATGGTATCTCGCCGGGCTGAGTGAGCCCATTATCGACCCCGATCGGCCCGCCGAACCCGAGCCGGACGCCGAGGCGCCGGCCTGGACGGTGCAGCTGCAGAGCCTGTCCCTGCAATCCGCCCGGCTGGGCTATGCCATGCCGCGCTGGGAGGCGGGCCTGGATATCGACGCGCTGGAGATCCTGGAATTCAACACCCGCAATGTCGATCAGGCCGCCCGCATCGATTTCAGCGGTGAACTCAACGACGCACCGGTCAGGATCAAGGCGGAGCTATCGCCCTTCGCCGAGACACCCGAGTATCGTTTCAACACCCGGGTCCGGGCACTGGGCTTGTCACAGTTCCAGGCGTTCCTGCCGGAGGGCTGGCGCCTTGCCGCCGGGCAGTTCATGGTCGACGGCGACTGGCGGATCCGCCAGCCGGAAGCCGCGGCCTGGTCCATCGATTACACCGGCCGGCTGGCGCTGGCCGAGGCCGATCTCGCCCACCCCGGGATGAAGCTGACGAGCCGGTCCCTGGACTGGAACGGGGTCATCGGTCTGGCCCTCCCGGCGGGCGAGGCCGCCCCCTCGCTGACGCTGGAGGGCGAACTGAGCAACACGGGGCTGGATCTCCAGGCGAACGCGCCCGGCCTGAGCGTGCAGCGCGAGCAGATGAGCTTCACAGGCACGGTCGAGATCGCCGATCTGAGTGATCCGACAGGACTCAGCCTCGCGGGGTCCATCGACAACCGGGGTCTGCAGGTGCGGCAGCTGGAACCCGCCCGCGGGCTGCTCGATGCCGACCGGCTCCAGGTGCAGGACCTGGCTATCGCCGGGCTGGACGATATCCGGGTGGCCGGTGTCACGGCCGGTGGACTGCAGGCACTCACGTCGGAGGAAGAGGCCGAGGCGGTATTCGTCAGTCCCGGGGTCGCGATCAGCGATATCCGGTTCGAGGGGCGGCAGCGCCTGCAGGTGAAAGAGGTTGCGCTGGGCGAGGCGCAGATCCAGCTGGTGCGTGAGGCGGACGGCGGCTGGCGCGGGCTGACCGCCCCGGCCGGGGCAGATGCAACGCAGGAACCGCCGGCCGGGGCTGAAGGCGAAGCGGCGGACGCGCGTGAGCCGGTCAAGGTCAGCATCGGTTCCGTCACGCTGGCCGGGGGCAGCACCTTGACCTTCACCGATCGTTCGGTGGAGCCGGCCTATGTCAATGAAGTGAACCTCGAGCGCTTCCAGCTCGAGCAGATCGATACGGGCGCCCCCGATACCCCGCTGCAACTGGCGCTCGAAGCGAAGAGCGAGAAGTATTCGGGCCTGACCGCGGCCGGCTGGATCAAGCCCTTCGGCGAACAGCTGTCCAGCGCTATCGAGCTCAGCATCGAGCACCTCAGCCTGCCGCCGCTGTCGCCCTATATGGCGATGACCACCGGCTATTCGATCCGCAGCGGCAGCGTGAGCGTGGACAGCCGGATCGACATCGACGCGGGACAGATGAACATCCGGAACGACCTGCGCCTGGATCAGTTCCACGTCAAACCCGTCAGCGAGGAGCAGCGCCAGCGGATCGACCAGAAGCTGTCCATGCCGCTCGGCACGGCGTTGTCCACGCTGCGCGACGACAACGACAACATCGCGCTCAGCCTGCCCGTGACCGGCAGCGTCGCAGATCCCAGCTTCGATGTCTCGGACGCCATCAACCAGGCTCTGGCCAAGGCCCTGAAGACCGCGGCCGTCAGCTACATCAAGCTGGCCCTGCAGCCCTATGGCAGTCTGATCACGATCGGGCAGTTCGTCGGCGAGAAGATGAGCCACATCAGGCTCGAGCCGGTGGCCTTCGCCAACGGCTCCGCGGCGCTCGACCAGGACGCCGGGCAGTATCTGCAGAAGATCCGCGACCTGCTGGAGAATCGCCCCGAGCTGCAGCTCAGGATCTGCGGCTACGCCGTGCCCGCGGACCGCGCGGCCCTGCGCGAGCAGCGCCTGGCCGGGGCCCGGGCCAGCACCGGGGCCGGCAAGGCCGAAGCCGCGCCCGGCGGGGAGGACCAGGCCGCCGCGCAGACCGAGCCGGGTCCGGAGATTGAACCGATCGCGGACCAGGCGCTGCTGGATCTCGCCGAACAGCGCGCCCGCGCCGTCCAGGACACCCTGGTCCAGTCCCACGGTGTCGACCCCGGGCGCCTGTTCGTCTGTCAGCCCGAACTGGAGTCAGACCCCGACGCCAGGGCGAGAGCCGCGCTGAATCTCTAGGGGAAACTCCGAGTAACCCGCATCCCTCTCCTTTCAGGTGCCCTTGTCAAAATGCCGCCTGCTTTCTACCCTTGAAGCGTGGATACACAAAAAGACGCGCCGGTTAGAGCGCGAGGGAGGTTGTATTGTCATGTTCGGGAAAGTCCTGTTCGGTTCGGCAGTCCTTCTGTTCTCATCCCTGAATGCACACTCGACCCTGATCGAATATGAAATCGATTTCAGTCCCAATGCCCTGGATCCGGATGGCGGAAACGGGTCCTTCTACTGGAATGACGCCACTCATTTGATCAGTGGCCTGCGCTGGGACTTCGGCGCGGGCCGAATGGGTGGCGTGGATGATTCGCTGGCGAACTGGACCTCCGTCGTCTCTGGCGGAACCTTCGCCGAGCTCATATTCGAAATGCTTGCCCTGGAGGACGTTCATCCAGCGGACTGCACCGTGGCTGGGATCTGCGCCACGGGGTTTGCCGATGTCAACGGACTGTTCGGCTGGCCGGGCGAAACCATGATCTTCAGGACCGAGGAACCGGGGCCCCGGCAGATCTACCGCCTTGAGCACGGCGATACGGAAACCACGGGTACATTCTCGACCCGCAGGGTCAGTGTTCCGGAACCCCGGATAACGGCGCTGACGGGAATCGGACTGGCGGCAATGGGGCTGGTGGCGGTGCTGGGGTCAGGTTCTGCCATCCAGCGTAAGGGAGGCTGACGCCTGCTCTGAGGGTCGACAGGAATCCGGGTCAGGTATGGTGGTCACTATTTCTTGCATACGGCTGACCTGTGCGCCGCCACAGCGACGCCAGCAGTGAGCCGCTCAGGTTGTGCCAGATGCTGAACAGCGCGCCCGGCAGGGCGGCCAGCGGCGCGAAGTATTTCATCGCCAGCGCCACCGCCAGGCCGGAATTCTGCATCCCCACCTCGATGGCCAGGGTCCGGCACACTTTGGTGTCGTAGCCGAGCAGCCGTGGGATGGCATAACCGCCGAGCAGTCCGGTCAGATTGTGCAGGGCGACCGCCAGCAGCAGCAACAGGGAGAGTTCGCCCAGCCTCGCGTGATTGAGCGCCACGATGATCGCGATGATCAGCACAATGGCGGCCACCGAGATCAGGGGAAAGGCATGCTGCAGCGGTCTGAGCCGCGCATGCAGGAAGTGGTTGAGCACAATGCCCAGCAGCACCGGCGCGATGATCAGCTGCACGATGCTCATCAGCATCTGCAGGACCGGGACATCGATGCTGGCGTTCAGATACAGCCAGCTCAGCCAGGGCGTGAGCAGCACCGCAAGCAGAGTGGAGACCGCGGTCAGGGTGATGGACAGGGCGACATTGCCCCGGGCCAGATAACACACCACATTCGAGGCCGTGCCGCCGGGGCTGGCGCCGACCAGTACCATCCCGGCGGTGAGCAGCGGGTGCAGGCCCAGCAGCATTGAGATCACCCAGGCCGCCAGTGGCATCAGGGCGAACTGCAGCAGTGCGCCGAGCATGATCGGTCGGGGCCTTCTCAGGATGCGTGCGAAGTCATCCAGGGTGAGCGTCAGCCCCATGCCGAACATCACCAGCGCCAGCAGCGGCAGGATTGCGGCCCTGTGGCCGGCGAACAACTGCGGCTGCCACCAGGCCAGCGCGGAGAACAGGATGGCCCAGAGGGGGAAGAGGCGGGTGAGGGTATGGCTGGTCATTGTTCAGACATTCCTGAATGGTTGCTGCCGGCTGCGCATGGCGGCGGTACGAATGATACTGGCAGAGCCGGATTCTGATCTGCCGGTCATACCCGCGAGGGCGGGGATGGCCGGGCTGAAGCAGGTGCCATCCTATTCCGGTTCGCAAGCCCGGTTGCGCCGCTGCGCGCCCGGGCCGATGCCCCATACCCGTTTGAACGCCTTGCGAAAGGCCGCCTCGGTCGAGTAGCCCATCTGTTCGGCCACCCGGGCGACGGACCGGTTCGGCTCGCGCAGCAACCGCTCGGCCTCCCGCATGCGCAGATCGGTGAGGTAGCCCATGGGCGTCTGGCCGACGAGACGGGCGAAGTGCTGGGCGAAGGCGGTGCGCGACATGCCGGCGAGCCGCGCCAGACCTTCCACCGACCAGGCCTCGCCGGGGGAGCGGTGCATGGCGGCCAGGGCATGACTGAGACGCGGATCGGCCAGCGCGGCCAGCCAGCCGCGTGGCTGATCCTGATGTTGCAGATGATGGCGGATGACCTGCACGAACAGGGTGTCCGCCAGCCGATCCACCGCGACCTGCCAGCCCGGCGCACGCTGCTCGGCCTCGGCCAGCATGAGGCGGGCGAGTTGATCGATGCGGCTGTCCTCGCTGCGTATCACCACCACGTCCGGCAGGGCATCGAGGACCGGATTGGCCGGCCCCGCGCCGAAATCGATATAACCGCACATCACGACGGTGCCGGTGTCCGTGTCGCCTTCGGCATTGGCCGCATCGGTTACGGGCCAGCCGGACAGGATGTGCCAGGCATCGTGCGGCAGCACCACAAGATCCCCGCCGCGCAGCGCAAGGTCGGGGTGTGCGGTGTCCAGATGCAGCCTGGCGCTGCCCCGGCCGATCAGATGGAAGGTGGCGCGCCGGGTACCGGAGGTGTTCAGCGACCAGCTGCCGCAGTAAGTGGCGTGCTCGAAGACATGGGCGCGCAGCTTGTAGCTTGCCAGGACGGTGGAAAGCAGGTCTTCATCTGAACGATCAGACATAAAATGCGGACGATTTCCTGTATTCGAGTTCGATGACTCTGTCTAGTATCTCTTCCCACCCGGTGCCGGACAAGGGGCCGGGTTCTACGCAAACGAAGAGGAGATACCGATATGCGCAAACTGATCATGAGCCTGATGCTGCTGCTGTCCATCCCGGGCCTGGCCGGTGTGGTGCATGCCGCCACCCCGGAGACCGTGGATGGC